>JBJFHQ010000027.1:0-4732 GCA_051893755.1 Oscillospiraceae bacterium | reverse complement strand
TATCAATTATCACTTATAAAGAGGGTGCTTCTCGCAGATAGCGTTAACTCCCTTTCTGATATCCTCCGCCTTGTTGTCGAAATCCTTTGCGGCAAGATACATGAACTCTGCTATCTGCTCCATATCGCCCGTGTCAAGGCCTCTTGTGGTCACTGCGGGAGTTCCTACTCTGATGCCGCTTGTAACGAAGGGCTTCTCGGGGTCGTTAGGGATAGCGTTCTTGTTTACGGTTATCTGCACCTCGTCAAGACGATGCTCGAACTCCTTGCCTGTCAGTCCGAAGGGACGCAGGTCTACCAGCATAAGATGATTGTCCGTTCCGCCCGATACAAGGTCAAAGCCTCTGTCAAGCAGTCCCTTTGCAAGTGCCTGCGCATTGGCAACGATGTTCTTTCCGTACTCCTTGAACTCGGGCTTTAATGCCTCGCCGAAGCATACTGCCTTTGCTGCGATGACGTGCATAAGAGGTCCGCCCTGTGTTCCGGGGAAGATAGCCTTGTTTATCTGCTTTGCAAGCTCCTCATCGTTGGTGAGGATAAGTCCGCCTCTGGGACCTCTGAGGGTCTTATGAGTTGTTGTTGTGGTGATATCCGCATAGGGCACGGGAGAGGGGTGAACTCCTGCGGCAACAAGTCCTGCGATATGCGCCATATCCACCATGATCAGCGCACCCACGCTGTGAGCTATCTCTGCAAGACGGGGGAAGTCGATAACTCTGGGGTATGCGGAGGCTCCCGCAACGATAAGCTTGGGCTTGTTTTCCTTTGCCATTGCCTCTACCTTGTCATAGTCGATAGTTTCATCATCGCCCAGACCGTAGGAAACAAAGTTGAAATACTTACCCGAAAGATTTACAGGGGAACCGTGAGTAAGATGTCCGCCGTGAGCAAGGCTCATTCCCATAACAGTATCGCCGGGCTGTAAAAGTGCGAAGTAAACAGCAGTGTTAGCCTGTGCGCCCGAATGTGCCTGAACGTTTGCAAACTTTGCTCCGAACAGCTTCTTTGCGCGCTCGATAGCGATATTCTCCACAACGTCCACATACTCGCAGCCGCCGTAGTATCTCTTTGCAGGATAGCCCTCTGCGTACTTATTGGTGAGCACGCTGCCCATAGCTGCCATAACAGCGGGAGAAACGATATTTTCACTGGCGATAAGCTCCAGATTTCTCTGCTGTCTTTTAAGCTCGTCAGACATAGCTGCTCCGACCTCGGGGTCATATCCCGAAACAAAGCCGATCGAATCCATGATATCCGAATACATTTGAAACACTCCTTAAAAATATGTTATAATCATTATACAACAATTCTCTCTAAAAAGCAACAGAAAATAAAAAATTAATAATTTTCAATTGAAAAAGCCGCCGCAGATAATATCCGCAGCGGCTTTTGTTATTCAGGCTTTTTCAGCCGAGTGTCTTGTCAGCCACACATATGCGATATCCAGCGCCTCGTAAAGGCTGCTTTTCTCGCTCTGCTTGATGATCGCCTCCACAGGAGAAAGCGTCTCATCAGTCTTCATCTGGTACAATCTTATCCTGCTTGCCACGTCCAGATTTCCCATTTTTGTCTTTTCAAGGATCTGCATCATAACTACGGTGCTGTCGTACATATTGCCGTAGTAGAGCTCATCGCCCTTTCTCACCAAAGGATAACCCTTGTATGAAAAGAATTCCCCGTTCTTTTCAGCTGTTGTATTTGCTTCACTCACCCTGATTTTCCTCCTTTTGTATAGTATGAATAATGCCGTATCGGACAATTCTGCACATCTTGCCCGGGTATTAATAATATTATAACATTATTAATACAATTTTGCAAGCTTTTTGTTACAGAAAACAGCAGGATTTTTTACACCTATCAGACCGCCTATATAACAATGTCCGCAGAAACATCTTTTCACCGCACACATTATATTATATTAGATCCGATCTGTAAATTATGTCGAAACTCACCACGAGGTGACAATATCCTCTCCTGCTGCATAATGTCCGAGATTGTCGATAAGTCTGTCAACGTATGCCGTCCTGCACTTGAAATTAGCCTTGCCGTTCAGGACAATTATGGATTTTCTGTCGGCGTCGCTATAGAAATCCAGCTTATCCTCGCCGTATTCGTTCTTGATAGTTATGGAAACATCGGGCTCCTTGTCGGGGATATCGCCCAGATATATCTCCTCTGCAGGCGCGCGGAGGATATACTGATACAATGACTTGAAAAGGTCTGCGTCAGCGTCCTCGCCGTTGTGCTTCACAACAAAATCGTCCTTGTCGCCGTTGGGCTCGAAGGTCTCGGTCCTGCCGTCATATGCTATCTCGATGGACTCCACCGAGTAGATATAGGTGCTGGTTATCATGGTCATGGTGATATCCAGCGGCTGTATGCTCACCCAGGGAACATTTGCCGTATCAAGGATATACACAACGTCCAGTCCCTCACGCATAACATAATATCCCGTGGGAACACCGCTGTCATTGTAACACTTGTTTCCGATATACAGAGTCGCCGCTCCTGCGTTGATATCATAGGTGACAGTACATGCAGGCTCGGTCAGACCGTACTCATTAAGCGCCGCCTCATCAGGCTCCACAGCCGCCACATCGGAGGCTGTGATCCCGAAGATAAGCTCCATCATATCATCGCTCTTGTCGGGATTCAGGTCCAGCGACACGGGAGCCGTCATCACATAAGAAGATGAATTTCCCGTGATTATCTCCTCATAATCCTGACGGACATCGTACTCAACCACGATATCATACTCAAGGTCGGGACGGCTTACAGTCATGGAATTTATCTTTCTGGGGTCATAATCGTCCTCGGTATCGTCGTCCATGACGTTGTCGTAGAGCACGTGATTGATGAAGTCATACTCCTTGGCAAACAGCAGGGAGATATCCGATGATTTTATGGTATATACCGTATCGCTGTCCTCCAGCTTGAAGTAATACTCTCCGCCCTTGGGAGTCTCGTCGCCTACAATGATAGTCTTTTCGGAAATATTTCCGCTGTCGAATACCACCTTCGCCTTAAGCTGAGGCTCGTCCAGTCCATAAACGGACAGGTCCTCGGGTGCTTCTGAGACCACTTGCTGAGCGGTCAGCGTTGCGAGAGTCTCCACTGCGCTGTTTACCGAGGTGTAATCCAGAGGAAGTCCGCTTATATCGGGGATAGTCCAGAAATTATCGGCGTAGCGCTCAACGGTATATCCGCCGTCTGCATTAGTTACCTCAACGGAGGATACGTCCGAGGGGTTTTTATCGTAGAGAAGCGCCGAGGTCTTTGCCGAAGCATCGGAGGTGGAGGCGAGATTGTCCTCCTCCTCGGTCTCGGGCTCGGTGAGCTTCAGCGCCACAAGAGCGCCTGCAAGCAGCACCACCGCACAGCTTCCCGCAATAATTCCTTTTGTTCTTTTCTTCATTACTTGTGTCTCCTTCTGAGATAAACCACAATGCCGCATACGACAACGATAAGCGGGATAATAATTACGAATACCGCGAAGCAGATGTTGTACTTGTTCTGGTCCATATCAAAGGTCTGCGCGGTGAGATCCTTTGCCACGATGTTTATGCCGTTGGTCTTTCCTGTAAGAGTATTCAGAGCGGAAACAAAGTAGTCGCCGTTGTTGTAGTAGGTCATGGAAGTGATGCCCTCGTCCAGCATGAGTGACGAGCCCACTACCAGCACATTGCTGTATACAGTCTCATTATCCGAGTTGAAGATATACTTTCTGCCCACAGCCATAGTAGCATAGGAGCCGTACTCGGGGTCCACATTTTCGCCGCTGCTGAGTGCGTCCTGCATCTCATTTGTAAGCACGAACGCAGTATCATCAGTGGTCACGAGAGCCTTTGTGAGACGGTTGTCCTTCTCGTCGAAGAGAAGCTTTATGGGACGAGAATAGTAGGACAGCACGGGAAGTGTTGCATCGGATACGTTATCCGCATACTCGTTGTCGGCAGTGTCGATAAAGTTGCCGATAACATAGTTGCTGGAGCTTGAAGTATTCTTTGAATTGCTGTCGCCCACAACGCCCGAGCCTATCTCAATGCCCCACTCTGCAAGGAGTGCGTCGATATTTGAGGTGGAGTTCTGGGAGGTATCGGCAATGTAGATCATCGTTCTGCCGAGGTTTCCGTCGTTATCGAGGAAATCATAGAGCTTCTGCACGGTATCCTCGTCATAGTCGTTGAGGGGAGCGTTGATGCAGACGATGTCGGTATCCTCGGGTATCTCGTCAACGAGAGGATTGATCTCGGAAACGTTATAGCCGTTGGAGGCTAAGATATCATACACGTTGTCATAGGAGGTGCCGCCCGTTTCGCTCTTGAATACAACAGCATTGAGGGGATCGGGGTCGGTAACGTACATGATAGCAGAGGTCAGCTCCTGCTCTGCCTTTGAAGAGGTTATCTGCTGAGAGTAGGTGTAGTAGTTCATCTCAACGTTGTAGAGGTCCTGAATGCTGATGACCTTTATCCTCTTGTCGGTGGAAACAACGATGCTGTACTCGGAGATATCGCCCTTATAAAGCTCGCTGTAGCGGTTTGCATAGGTAGGGTCCTTTGTCATGTCAACAAAGGTGAGGGTGATGTTCTTGTTGTAGATGGTGTACTTTTTCAGCACCTCGTATGCCTGCTTGAAGTACACGTAGTTCGATGTGGAGAAGGTCAGCTCGTCGGACATGCAGACGATATCAACAGGCTCGTCCACGGTAGCAAGATAATCTATGGTCTCCT
>JBJFHQ010000026.1:0-4787 GCA_051893755.1 Oscillospiraceae bacterium | reverse complement strand
CAGCAGGCGGTTTATCTCCACCCTTGAATAGGGCTGAAGCATTTCCGTTACGGGAGCAAGCATGTCGTCCAGCTCGGTAATGAAGAGGATATTTTTCCTGCGCCTTCTCGGCATTCGGAGCATACTCAGAAGCACGCCCACCCCTATTCCGATAAATGTATCAAGAACTCTGTTCAGCACGAAAATAAACGGTTCCTCATCTGCGATATGCACAACAGCTATGCTCAGAAACACCACGCAGGAAAAATACGAAGCATTTTTCTTGTTTAGCAGGACAGTGGTATACAGCACAGCAACTATCATCAGCGATATAAGTATATAGGACGCAAAAGCAGGAAATGCAAGAGGCTCGAAAATATAATTCATTATCAGCAGTGTGGCAAGTCCGCCTGCCGCTCCGATAAGGGTGCCTATGCTGCGCTGAAGCGCATTTGTGCCCGTGTTTTTTGAGTAGGGCTGGATGCACCACAGCACCGCGAGCATGGAATAAAAGGGTATCCCACGATATCCTCGGAGGATATAAATGACGTAGCAAAGCAGTACTCCCACTGCCGATTTGATTATACGGTTACCGGGCAGCGGTATTTTTTTCTTTTCCATACAGGTCTTCCAATCTATCATAAAATATATGTCTATTATATACCCTATTATCCCGTTTTGCAAGAGGTTTTGCCTGATTTGCAATATTTTTGGCGATATTATTCATTTTGATATGCTTACGGACAGAAAAATGCCCGATAAAGCACAAAACACAGCTTTATCGGGAGAATTTTATATATAATACATAGGCTCGCCCGACTCCGACGGGTCAGCGTCTCGGCAGCGGGAAACCGCGTCGGCAAGGGTTATCTTTTCCGCATATTTTTTCAGATATTCGGTCATGTCCTTCCAGAGAAATCCGTTTATCGCATCAACATAGCCGTTGTTTTTCTCGGGAAGATCAAAGGTCACATCGCTGAGAATATTTATATCAAGTGCATTCAGAATATCCTTAAAGGTGATATCCCTGCCTGCGGACGATATAATATATCCTCCGCGGGAGCCCTTCTGACTGCGTATCAGATTTGCCTGCCGAAGCAGCGGAAGTATCTGTTCAAGATATTTCACCGAAATGTTATGCCTTTCTGCTATGCTGCTGACCGTCACGATCTCACCGTCGGCGGAATTTATCGCTATATCAATAAGCGCGATTATCCCGCACTCGACCTTTGTTGATATTCTCATAGTCATTCCCCTTTCGTTATTGTTTCAGATATTTATGGTAGTATCATACTTCACATATAAAACATATCATATTAGTAGTATATCACATACTATAAAAAAAATCAATATGTTTTATTTTGTTACTTATGCCAAATATTTGATTATTTACCACGATTTTCATATTCAATATGCAGAAAATACACAATACCTATTGACTTAGTATGATAAAGGGTGTATAATAAGACCATACTAATTAAGAAAGACGGTCCTGCGTATGAAATTCAACACCTCGCTGCTCCACGGCACAGCGGATGAGCTGCCCTTCGGCTCCACTCTTACGCCCATATATCAGGTCAGCGCATTCTCTCATGAGTCCGCCGAGCAGCTCGAAAAGGTATTTAATAATAAGGCTCCCGGATTTGCTTACACGAGAATAAGCAATCCTACGGTGGATTCCTTTGAGAAAAAGCTTGCGGCTCTCGAAAAGGGAATAGGCGCTGTTGCCTGTTCATCGGGCATGGCAGCTGTTACGATGTCACTGCTGAATATCCTCGAAGCGGGCGATGAGATCATCGCAGGTGCAGGGCTTTTCGGCGGGACCATTGACCTCTTCGGAGATCTTGAAGCCTTCGGGATAACAACGAAATTCGTCAGACATGTGACCGCCGAGGAGATAGCTCCCCTGATAACGGACAAAACAAAGGCGATATTCGGTGAGATCATCGGAAACCCGGGACTTGACGTTGTGGATATAAAAAGCGTATCTGACCTTGCTCACAGCAAGGGCATCCCCTTCATTGCCGACTGTACCACAGCAACGCCCTATCTTATCAACGCGTCAGATTTTGGCGCAGACATCATCGTTCATTCATCATCGAAATACATAAACGGCAGCGGCGACGCTATCAGCGGTATCATTGTTGACAGCGGCAAATTCAGCTGGGACTTCGACAGGTACAAGGGATTGTCACCATATAAAAAATATGGGAAATTTGCCTACCTTGCAAAGCTGAGAAACGGCATCTGGCGCAATATGGGAAGCTGTCTTGCTCCAATGAACGCTTTCCTCAATTCGATAGGACTTGAAACACTGGGACTGCGAATGGAAAGGCTCTGCAGAAATGCTCTGAAGCTGGCGGAGTTCTTTGAAACAGACGGAAGAGTTACGGTAAATTATCCTGCGCTGAAGTCGAATCCCTATTACGAGCTGGTACAGAAGCAGTTCGGCGGCAAGGGCGGAGCGATACTAACTATCCGCGCAGGCAGCAAGGAAAGAGCCTTCAAGCTGATAAACAGTCTTAAATACGCGACAAATGCGACTAACATCGGCGATGTCAGAACTCTTGTGATACACCCCGCAAGCACCATATACACCCATTCCACCGAGGAACAGAAGCTTCATGCAGGTGTGTACGAGGACACAATAAGAATAAGCATCGGCATTGAGGATATTGACGACCTTATTTCCGACTTTAAAAACGGGATAGATAATTTATGATACGGAGGATAACATAATGGCAGTGGATTATTCAACTCTTAAAAAGGGCGGCTTCATGCGGCAGAAGCAGAAAAACAACTTTTCTCTCAGACTGAGGGTAGTGGGAGGAAATCTTTCCGCAAAGCAGCTTGCAAAGATCGCCGAGGTCGCTGATAAGTTCGGTGACGGTCACGTACATCTCACCTCACGTCAGAGCGTGGAGATACCCTTTATCAAGCTGGACGATATCGACAGCGTAAAGGCTGCTCTTGCCGAGGGCGATGTTGAGCCCGGCGTATGCGGTCCCAGAGTGAGAACTATCACAGCCTGTCAGGGCGCAGCGATATGTCCCAGCGGCTGTATAGATACATACGCTCTCGCAAAGGAGCTGGACGACAGATATTTCGCCCGTGAGCTTCCTCACAAGTTCAAGTTCGGCATCACAGGCTGTCAGAACAACTGCCTGAAATCCGAGGAAAACGACGTGGGCATCAAGGGCGGCATCAAGGTGGCATGGCGCGAAAAGGACTGTATTTCCTGCGGAGTATGCGTAAAGGCCTGCAGAAGCAATGCTATAACTCTGGAGGACGGCAAAATTTCCGTGGACAATGACAAGTGCAATTTCTGCGGACGCTGCTGCAAATCCTGTCCCACAGACGCATGGGACGAGATACACGGCTATATCGTTTCCTTCGGCGGACTTTTCGGCAACAGCATAAACAAGGGCGAGACAGTTATCCCCTTTATCGAGGACCACGACAAGCTCCTTGAAATATGCGATGCAGCGATACAGTTCTTCGATGAAAACGCAAACCCCGGCGAACGCTTCAAATTCACCATTGACAGAGTGGGTCGGGAAAAATTCGAGAAAAAGATCATGGAGGTTTACAATGGCTGATTTTAACATAGACGATACAGTGGACATCACCGATGTGGTGTGCCCCACAACATTCGTAAAGGCAAAGGTGGCTCTTGAAGAGCTGGACGAGGGACAGATACTCTCTATCAGAATGAATGACGGAGAGCCTGTGCAGAATGTTCCAAGAAGCATCAAGGAAGAGGGTCACAAGATACTTAAGCTCACCGACAACGAGGACGGGACCTATACTCTCATAGTTGAAAAGGTCGGTGACTGATATGCCGATACGCGTAAACACAGAAAGCTTCAACAGCGAGGTCTTACAGAACAGCGGAATCACAGCAGCGGATTTCTACTCCGACAGCTGCGTGCCCTGCAAGAGAATGTCCCCCGTGCTGGCAGAAATTGAGGAGGAATATCCCGACGTAAAGCTGGCAAAAATAAATATAAACTTCGACGGCGAGCTTGCCGAAAAATACGGCGTTTCCGCAGCGCCCACGCTCATCTTCTTCAAGGACGGAAAGGAAGCGGAGCGCATCACAGGTGCAGTGAAAAAATCGGTCATCACCGATATCATAGATAAACTGAAATAAGGAGAAATTACCATGTTGATCACAGTAGCAGGCGAAAAAAAGGAAGTTAAGGACGGTATCACCGTCAGCGAGCTTATCGAACAGGAAAAGGTGGAGACTCCACAGTATGTGACCGTTTCCATAAACGAGGAATTCGTTGAGAGCGGCACCTTCGATACCACCGTTTTAAAGGAATCGGACAATGTCGAATTTCTTTACTTCATGGGCGGCGGCAGCAGATAATTACATACCGAAACAAAGGAGAATCTTACAATGGCTTTTACAAACGAACAGCTTGAACGCTATTCACGTCATATAATCTTAAAGGAGGTCGGCGCTAAGGGTCAGAAAAAGCTCTTAAATGCCAAGGTCCTCATCATCGGAGCAGGCGGTCTGGGCGCTCCTGCGGCAATGTATCTTGCTGCGGCAGGCGTGGGTACTATCGGCATTGCAGACGCAGACGAGGTCGATCTTTCCAATCTCCAGAGACAGATAATCCACACCACAAACGATCTCGGCAAGGCTAAGGTACAGTCCGCAAAGGAGACCATGACTGCCATAAATCCCGACGTGACCGTCAATACATACCGCACCTTCGTCACATCCGAGAATATCCTCGACCTTATCAAGGACTACGATTTCATCATCGACGGCACGGATAATTTCCCTGCCAAGT
>JBJFHQ010000025.1:0-4800 GCA_051893755.1 Oscillospiraceae bacterium | reverse complement strand
GGCAAAATTTGCCGAAAAGACGTGCGTATACGCCTATGTGGACAGGTTCTAAGTTCAAACAAAAACATGTGCTCCCCTTTTGACTGACAAAAGGGGGCATTTCCATTTGTGCCGGTCCGCAGAGAACAGCAGATTTATATTTTCAAAAAAAATACATGCGGGTACTTGTAAAATAGGCGGAATAGTTGTATAATAGTAGTATTGATATGCCGAACTATACATATTTTTTAAGGTGATCCGATGCTCATTAAAGACTTTTTCTCCGAATATTCCGATTCTATCCCCAATCCCATTGGCAGGGGCGAGATCTTAAAGCTTACTCACAACAAGGAATCTACCAGACTTACCGTTTTCGCTAAGTTTGAGGCTCTCCAGCGCTGCGAGAATATCCTCGAATTTGAACGGGAAATGTGCCGTGCTCTGGGTATCTCCGAGCTTTATCTCAGATGCAGATATACTCCCAACATGTTCGAGACAAAATACGTAAACGAAGCCATTGCACGGCTCAAGACCCGTATTGCCGTTATCAACGGTCATACAAAGGGGGCTATGCTCTCCGAGCAGGACGGAAATATTAATATCGTGCTGAAAAACGGCGGCGCAGAGCTTCTCAAAAGAGCTAAGGTGGATACCGAGCTTGCAAGGCTGCTCACCGAAGAGTTTTCCCGCAGCTTTTCTGTGGAGATATCCGAAAGACAGTCCGACGAGGACCCTATGGAAAGCTATGCCCGCGAAATGGAGGAGCTTTACGCAAGCATGCCCGTCCCCGAAGCGCCTGTTATGAACGATGCTCCTGCCGATAATGAGCCTGTCGTTAAGCTGGATTTCAAGGAGCTGCCTATCCTGACAGACGACGCCGAGGTCATCAAGGGAAAGCGTATCTACGCCGACTCTGCGACTTCTATCTGCGATATCACAGGAAAAATGACTAATGCCGTTGTCTGGGGCGACGTGTTCGAGTACGCCGAAAAGGAGATAAAAAACAAAAAGGGCGAGGAAAAACGCATTGTTACCGTCGGCATCACAGACTACACAAGCTCTATCTCCATAAAGGATTTTCAGGACAAGGAAGCCGAAAATCCCTACAAACAGCTTAAGGAAGGCACTACCGTCGTTGTCCGCGGACGGGTGGACTTCGATACCTTCGACAACGAGCTCCAGTTCAAGGCTAATGACATAATGAAGGTCAAGAAAATAGAACGCACCGACACCGCAGAGGTCAAGCGCGTTGAGCTTCACATGCATACGAATATGTCAACTCTCGACGCGGTGACTCCCGTGGAAAAGCTTATCAAACGGGCGTATTCATGGGGTCACAAGGCTATCGCCATAACCGACCACGGCGGAGTTCAGGCATTCCCTGCCGCTTATGACTGCGTTTCCGAAATACGTAAAAAGGGCGGCGATTTCAAGGCTATCTACGGCTGCGAGGCTTACTCTGTGGACGACTGCGAGGAGGCTGTATCCTGTCTTGAGGACCGTCCGCTTACGGGCGAGCTTATCGTGTTCGACCTCGAGACTACTGGCTTTTCTGCAAGCACTGAAAGAATCATAGAATACGGCGCAGTCAAGCTCAATAATCTGGAGCTGGGAGAGACCTTCTCCGAATATGTCAATCCCGAACGTGAAGTCCCTCCGAGGATAACCGAGCTTACGGGCATTAAAAACGAGGACGTACAAAATGCCCCCTCACAGGAGGAGATACTGCGGAAATTCATCGCCTTCTGCGGCGAAAAGCCTGTGCTTATCGCACACAATGCGGGCTTTGATACATCCTTTATCCGCGCAGCCTGCGAAAGATACGGCATTGATTTTGAATTTTCTGTAATTGATACAGTCACTCTCAGCAGAGGCATACTCACCGAGCTGAAAAAGTACAAGCTTGATATCGTGGCAAAGGCTCTGGGACTGGGCGAGTTCGACCATCACCGCGCCTTTGAGGACGCGAAAATGCTGGGACGCATCTTCATCAAGCTGGCAAACCGTCTTATCACCGAGAAAAATATCAAAAATATCAGCGAAATAAACGGCTGTCTCCGCGGCGTTGACCCGAGAGCGCTGAAGACCTATCATCAGATAATCCTCGTCAAAAACAGCGTGGGACTGAAAAATCTGTATAAGCTCGTTTCGATAGGTCACACTAAATATTACAAGCGCCGTCCGCGTATCCCCATATCCGAGCTTAAGCTCCACAGAGAGGGACTTATCGTGGGAAGCGCCTGCGAATCGGGCGAGCTTTTCACCGCTGTCCGCGACGGCCGCAGCATGTCCGAGCTGAAAAGGATAGCTTCTCTGTACGACTATCTGGAGATTCAGCCCGTCCTCAACAACGAGTTTCTCATGCGCAGCGATGACTACCCCGATATCAACACCATTGAGGACCTGCAGGAGCTCAACAGGAAAATAGTCCGTCTGGGCGAGGAAATGAACATTCCCGTCTGCGCCACCTGCGACGTTCACTTCATGGACAAGAACGACAGCGTTTTCCGAAAGATACTCATGTACGGAAAATTCGACGATGCGGAGCATCAGCCTCCCCTTTATCTGCGCACCACCGATGAAATGCTGGCAGAATTTGCCTACCTCGGCGAGGAAAAGGCTTATGAGGTCTGCGTCACCAATCCCAACAAGATCGCCGATATGTGCGACCCCGATATTAGACCTATCCCACCCGGCACCTTTACTCCCAGCATGGACAACGCCGAGGAAGAGCTCCCCCGCATCACATGGGAGACCGCCCGCCGCATTTACGGCGACCCTCTGCCCGAAATAGTGGAACAGCGC
Source organism: Oscillospiraceae bacterium (assembly GCA_051893755.1). Classification (GTDB taxonomy): domain Bacteria; phylum Bacillota; class Clostridia; order Oscillospirales; family Ruminococcaceae; genus RGIG4694. Next base: position 2,016 of record JBJFHQ010000025.1, on the reverse strand, counting down.
CTCGACAAAGAGCTTACCTCTATCGTCAAGAACGGCTTCGCCGTGCTCTACATGATCGCACAGAAGCTGGTGGCAAACTCCAACGAGCACGGCTATCAGGTGGGCTCCCGTGGTTCGGTCGGCTCATCCTTCGTTGCGAACATGTCCGGTATCTCCGAGGTCAATTCCCTGCCTCCCCATTATATCTGCGACAAATGCAAGCACAGCGAATTTTTCACCGACGGCTCCATAGGCTCGGGCTATGACCTTCCCGAAAAGGACTGTCCCGTCTGCGGTCAGCCCATGCGCCGCGAGGGACACGATATCCCCTTTGAGACCTTCCTCGGCTTCAACGGCGACAAGGCTCCCGATATCGACCTTAACTTCTCGGGCGAATATCAGACCAGCGCTCACAAGTACACAGAAACGCTCTTCGGCAGCGAGAACGTATTTAAAGCGGGAACTATCGGCACCGTTGCCGAAAAGACTGCATACGGCTACGTAAAGCATTATCTGGACGAAACCGGTCAGCACGTTTCAAGAGCAGAGGAAAACCGCCTTACAAAGGGCTGCACCGACGTTAAGCGCACCACAGGTCAGCACCCCGGCGGAATGGTCGTTATCCCCTCAGATTACGAGGTATACGACTTCACCGCTGTTCAGCACCCTGCCGAGGACCCCAATTCCGACGTTGTAACCACTCACTACGACTTCCATTCACTCCACGATACCATTCTTAAGCTGGACGAGCTGGGACACGATTGTCCGACTCTGTACAAGCACCTCGAGGACATGACCGGCGTTATGACAAAGGATATTTTCGCGGGAGACAAGCAGGTAATGAGTCTGTACACCTCCCCAGAGGCTCTGGGTGTGACTGCGGAGGACATCGGCTGGGAAACAGGCACCCTTGCTATCCCCGAAATGGGCACAAGCTTTGTAAAGGGAATGCTTCTTGAAGCAAAGCCCCAGAAATTCTCCGACCTGCTGCAGATATCGGGTCTGTCCCACGGAACGGACGTTTGGCTCGGAAATGCGCAGGAGCTCATCAAAAACGGCACATGCACGATTTCCGAGGTTATCGGCTGCCGTGACGGCATCATGACCTATCTTATCTATCACGGCGTTGACCCGAACCTGTCCTTTAAAATAATGGAGATAACCCGTAAGGGAAAAGCGCCGAAGCTGCTCACCGAGGAAATGAAGCAGAACATGCGGGACCACAATGTTCCCGAATGGTACATCGACAGCTGTCTTAAGATCAAGTACATGTTCCCGAAGGCTCATGCGGCGGCGTATGTCATCGCTGCGCAGAAGCTGGGCTGGTACAAGATAAACTATCCGCTGGAATTTTACGCGACCATATTCACAGTCCGCGGCGAGGACTTTGACGCAGAAATTGCAATGCTTGGACGGGACGCAGTCAAGATGAAGATAAACGAGCTGAAAAACAAGGACAGCCGTACTGCAAAGGAATCGGGCACGCTGGATATGCTGATGCTCATAAATGAGATGATGGCGAGAGGATATGAATTTCTGCCAATTGATATCTACAAATCGGACGGACTTGACTATCTGCCCGAGGACGGAAAGATAAGGCTGCCGTTCTGTGCGGCTTCCGGCATCGGCAACAATGCTGCGGTAGCATTACGGGAAGCGGCACTGCAGGGAGAGTTCCTGTCCATTGACGAGGTACAGGAGCGAAGCGGCGTAGGCAAGAGCGTCATTGAAACGCTGGAATCCATAGGCGCATTAAGAGACCTGCCGAAGTCGGATCAGATATCGCTATTTTAGGCAGGGTAGCCCCGCATCCGTTGCCGCGGTCGGGTCCGCCCGACAGCGGTTGCCGCGGCGGGGTAGCCCCGCAGCCATTGCCGCGTTGTGAGTTTTTCAGCTTAGGTCACATCTGCCCGCGGAAGTTACAAAACAGCGAAGGAAGGTTTGAGGCTGCGAGTAACCGCAGCTGAGCAGTAACCCGGCATTAAAAAGTTCGCCAGCCTTTCAAGGCTGCAGGTTTCCAAAGGGCAGCGGTCGGGT
>JBJFHQ010000024.1:0-4807 GCA_051893755.1 Oscillospiraceae bacterium | reverse complement strand
TGGCGCTTGATATAGCCATTGTTCGTGAGGGTGACAACGCACTCTTCCACGGGGATAAGGTCCTCAACATCTACCTCGCCGCTGATAGACTGTATCTCGGTCCTTCTCTCGTCGCCGAATTTATTCTTTATCACTTCAAGCTCGTCGGAAATTATCTGCTTTACCTTGGTATCGTCTGCAAGAATTTCCTTGAAATCCTTTATCTTTTTCAGCAGCTCAGCCAGCTCATCGGTTATCTTGGTGCGCTCCATGTTAGACAGCTGGAACAGTCTCATCTGTGCGATAGCGTCCGCCTGGATCTCGGTCAGACCGTATGCGTTCATAAGTCTTTCCTTTATCTCGGCGATATTTGCCGATGTGCGGCATATCTTAACGACCTCGTCGATATTGTCGGCTGCAATGATAAGACCTTCAAGGATATGAGCTCTTGCCTCTGCCTTGTCGAGGTCGAATTTTGTTCTTCTGCGGATAACATCGTCCTGGAAGGCGATGTACTCGTCTATCATCTGCTTGAGGGTGAGAACCTTGGGCTCGCCGTTTACAAGTGCAAGCATGATAACGCTCACGCTGTCCTGCAGCTGTGTATAGTTGAACAGACGATTCAGCACAACATTTTCGTTGGCGTCCTTTTTCAGCTCGATAACAATTCTTACGTCGTTGTCCTTGTCGGACTCGTCGCGGATAAGGTGGATACCGTCGATCTTCTTGTTCTTGACAAGATCAGCCATTGCTTCGATAAGGCGCTTTTTATTAACGTTGTAGGGGAGCTCTTCAACAACGATGCTCTTTCTGCCGTTTCTCTCCTCAAATTTTGTCTTGGAGCGGAGAGTTATCTTTCCTCTTCCCGTAGCATACGCTGCTCTGATGCCTGAACGTCCCATGATAATTCCGCCTGTGGGGAAGTCGGGACCTGTCATGTACTGCATTATTTCCTCAACAGAGGCTTCGGGATTCTTTATCACCATCTGAATGGCATTTATAGTCTCCTTAAGGTTGTGGGGAGGGATATTGGTCGCCATACCTACGGCGATACCCATAGAGCCGTTTACCAGCAGATTCGGGAATCTGGAGGGGAGCACATTGGGCTCCTGCAGACGGTTATCGTAGTTGGGACTGTAGGTGACGGTATTCTTGTTGATATCGGTGAGCATCTCCAGCGACAGCTTGGACATTTTCGACTCGGTATAACGGTAAGCCGCAGGGGGGTCGCCGTCGATAGAGCCGAAGTTTCCGTGACCGTCAACGAGGGGATATCTCAGAGAAAAATCCTGCGCAAGACGAACGAGAGCATCGTAAACGGAGGCGTCGCCGTGGGGGTGATAACGTCCCAGCACTGCTCCGACTGTATCGGCGCACTTGCGGTATTCCTTTTCGGGGAACAGTCCGTTTTCAAACATCGTATATAATATTCTTCTGTGAACGGGCTTAAGACCGTCCCTTACATCGGGGAGCGCTCTTGAAACAATGACGGACATCGAGTATTCAAGGAAGGATTTTTTCATTTCATGCTCAATGTCAACGTGCAAGAGCTTTTCTGTATCACTTGTCAATTTATTACACTCCTATCATTTCTCGTAGGGCTTGAACCTTACTCCCAAGAGAATTTCGTATTTTTCGGCGATTAGCTTGTTTTCCTCGTCGGAAAAAGCAGCCTTCGGTATCACAAATATATTGACCTTCTTGACGTACACCACGTAAAGCTTTTCAGTCTCGGTTATCTCAACGCCTGCATTTTCCAGGTGGATTATGGTGGCAGGGATAACGTCTTCGTCCTCTTCGGATCCCTCCGCATCATCGGAAGCTTCGGGAGCTTCCTCCTGCGCAGCCTTTTCATTTTCCACAGGTGCGTCGTAAATTGTTGAAATCTTTATTTTATCGGCGAACATTTCCGCCTTATATATGGTTCCTTTCAGGTCCTCTATGCCCTTCCGCAGATTTTTCAGCGTGTTCACGGGTCTTAGCAGCAGCCATATCCCCAGAAAAACACAGCACACGATAAGGGTGACATTCATCATGATATCGCCGTTGTGATTATACATTATCGACAGAACCTGCGAGGCTATGGCAAGAGCCACCAGAAACAGCTGCAGCACAAGATTTCCGTAAACATGCCGTTTCTGGAACACCTTAAAGCCTTTGATTATATCATCGGGGTCACTTTCGTATTCTCCCTCCGCCAGCAGCTCGTCGGGATAATTCCCCTGCTGCTCGGCGGGAGCTTCATCAAACATTTTATCCAGCATTTTATTCTCCAAGGGTCATATATCGAGGTTTTCAACATAACGGGCATTCTTTTCGATGAAGTTCTTTCTCGGCTCCACCTTGTCGCCCATAAGGATAGTGAATATTTCGTCTGCTCTTGCGGCGTCCTCCATTTCGACCTTTATCATGGTCCTTCTGTCGGGGTCAAGAGTAGTCTCCCAGAGCTGTTCGGGGTCCATCTCACCAAGACCTTTATAGCGCTGGACCTTGGGCTCGGCGCCGCCGGGCTCGGTGAGCTCCGCAACGTATCTGTCACGCTCCTCGTCAGAGAAGGCGTACCTTGCGACCTCCTTCTTGCCCTTTCCCTTCGATACCTTGAAAAGGGGAGGCTGTGCAATATAGATATTTCCGTTGGTGATGAGGGGACGCATATATCTGAAGAAGAATGTGAGCAGCAGCGTTCTGATATGAGAGCCGTCCACATCGGCATCGGCCATAATGATGATCTTGCCGTAGCGTAGCTTTTCGATGTTGAAATCCTCGCCGATAGAGGTTCCGAGGGCTGCCACAACGGGCATCAGCTTTTCGTTGGTATAAACCTTGTCGATACGTGCTTTTTCAACGTTGAGCATCTTTCCCCAAAGCGGAAGTATCGCCTGATAGCGTGCATTTCGTCCCTGCTTTGCGGAGCCGCCCGCAGAATCTCCCTCGACGATGTAAAGCTCGGTCTGTTCGATATCATGCTCGTAGCAGTCGCTGAGCTTACCCGGCAGAGATGCGCTGTCCATTGCGGACTTTCTTCTTGCAGTCTCACGAGCCTTCTTTGCAGCTTCTCTCGCCTTCTGGGCGTTCAGGGATTTATTGACGATAAGTCCCGCAATTTCGGGATTTTCGTCAAGAAAATCCATAAGCTTGTTCATGACGATATCTTCCACAAGAGGTCTTGCCTCGGGATTGCCGAGTCTTCCCTTTGTCTGACCCTCAAACTCGCAGTTTGTGAGCTTTACGGAGATAACGGCAGTAAGTCCCTCGCGGACATCATCGCCGAGGAGCTTGTCCTGATTTTCCTTTATAAGATTAAATTTCTTGCCATACTCATTGATGACCTTAGTCAGCGCATTTTTAAAGCCTATCTCATGGGAGCCGCCGTCCACGGTATGGATATTGTTCGCAAAGGAGCGGATATCCTCGTTATAGGAATCGTTCCACATAAGAGCTACTTCCGCAGCGGAATCGCCCTTTGTGCCGCTTAAATATATGACCTTATCGGCAAGAGGCTCAACGCCCTTGACCTTGTGGATATGGTCCACGAATTCCCTGATACCGCCCTCGTAGTGGAGTATCTCGGAGCGGGTCTCATTTTCGTCTCTGAGGTCTGAGAAAACTATTCTGACTCCCGCATTAAGAAATGCCTGTTCACGAAGTCTTTTCAGAAGCACCTCATAGTCGTACACGGTAGTCTCGGTGAAGATGAGCGGGTCTGCCTTGAACTTGACAGAGGTACCCGTTTCGGTGGTATCGCCGATAATTTTCAGCTGTTCGTCGTATTTTCCGCCGTTATGGAAGCGCTGATAATAGATATGCTCGCCGTCCTTGACAGTAAGCTCCAGCCACTCGGAAAGAGCATTTACAACAGAAGCTCCCACGCCATGAAGACCGCCTGCGACCTTATATCCGCCGCCGCCGAATTTTCCTCCCGCATGAAGAACGGTATATACCACAGTCGCAGCGGAAATTTTCTCCTTGGGGTGGATACCTACAGGAATACCTCTTCCGTTATCGGTGACTTCGATCACGTCTCCGGGAAGGATATTAACCTTTATCTCGGAGCAGTACCCTGCCAGTGCCTCATCTATGGAGTTATCCACTATCTCATAAACAAGGTGATGAAGTCCTCTCGGACCTGTGGAGCCGATATACATTCCGGGACGTTTTCTTACAGGGTCAAGTCCCTCTAAAACCTGGATCTGACTTGCGTCATATTCTTCGTTATTCTGCTGCATATTGATATTTTCAGCCATTTAATATGACCATCCTTTCTTCATGCGCTCTGCATGAATATCTGTTTATTGGTTTTTCAACAGATTTTTAAAAACATGTTGAATATGATTAACTTTGATTTGGTGCAGCCTTGTCTTACTGGGACTTTCGGCTGCATATCTGTTTGCTTTCTGATTTGCCTTGTTGGAGCTTTTTGGGTTACATATCTGTAATTGTTCGTTCCGGCGGAGCCTGCGGCTCCGTGCATTTGATTCGCTTCGCTGTCAAATGCTGCGCCGCCCGTGATGTTCTTCAAGTTCATAAATCCTTGCAGTAAGTTAGCTGCCTTCCGTGTTTTTGACACGGGCGGCGCTTTATTGCTGTTCGACTTTTCGGCTAAGATTGGGAGCATCACTGTATAACGTGCCGGTGGGGGTGTTTCGCCGCGTGCGCGCGGCGACCAAAGGGCGCTGCCCTTTGGAAACCTGCAGCCTTGAAAGGCTGGCGAACTTTTTGATGCTTGGTTACTTCTCAGTAATTGTTACTCTCAGCCTCGCACCTTAGCTATTTACTATTCACTATTCACTCTTTTTCTAAGCGTCAGCGGCGAGACCTGCGTGACAAA
>JBJFHQ010000023.1:0-4823 GCA_051893755.1 Oscillospiraceae bacterium | reverse complement strand
TTGTTTCTGATATAAGGCTCAGCCACTTCCCTCATGGAGATAGCAGTCTGAACGCGGACGTCCAGTCCCTCAGATTCAAGTATATCGGCAACAGCAAGAGCGTTCATGGTCGTTGCCAGCATGCCGATGTGATCGGCTCTTGTTCTGTCCATAGCTCCGCTGGAGCGTCCTCTCCAGAAGTTTCCTCCGCCGACCACGATACCCATTTCAACGCCTGCCTCAACGCATTTCTTGATGCTCTTGCAGATCTCTGTGATAACGGAGTAATCCAGTCCTGTTTTCTTCTCGCCTGCCAGCGCCTCTCCGCTGAGCTTGAGAAGAACGCGGTTATACTTAGGTTTATTACTCATCTTTATATTCGTCCTTTCCGAGCCGTTCATACGCCATGGGAATACGGCTCAACTGTCTGAGATATTTTGACCTGTCAGACGTGCTCCCTTTTCAATTCAAAATACATTCCTTTAACATTGTACACTAAAATCCCCGATTTGTAAAGAGTTTTTTGTAAAATTTTTCGGTTTTTACAAAAAATGATCACACTGCATATATAACCGCACTATGCAGGGGTCTGTCCGACAGAGCGCAGCTGATATCCTTATTAAAAAAATGTTGACCGAGATAAAAAGCAATATTTTCGGTTGACTTTTTCTGTGAAGCTGTGTTATAATAAATGTACAGTATCATTAATTGAGAGGTGAATATCGTGAACATCGGTGACAGTTGCGGGCGAAGCAGAAGTATCCTGTGCAATATTGAAACGAAAGCATTCCTGCGCGCAGCTGTACGCATGATATGCCTTTATTGAATGTTGCCATGATGCCTCTGCGGTGCTGCCGCGGAGGTTTTTGTTTTGTCCGTACATAATCTATTTATGAACGGAGGAAAAACAATGAAGAAAACAATTGTAAACGAAGCTGAACACTGCGATATGGTTTCGGAGCAGAGCTATGAAAACGAGATAATCGCCGCAGTAAGAGGAAACGAATCCCCTGCGGCTGTCAGGGCAAGGCTTGAAGCCTACCATGAAAAAGACCTTGCAGGCGCAATGGAGGAGATGTCCTCCCCCGACAGAAGAAAATTCTGCCGTATCATGGAGCCCTCCGCAATGTCGGAAATATTTGAATATCTTGAACCCAAGAACGCGGCGGAGTATCTCAACGAAATGGATATCAACAAGGCGGCAGAGGTCATCGCAGGTCTTGAAACGGACACTGCCGTGGATATCCTACGAGCCGAGGAAAAGGACAGAAGAACGCTGCTTATCGACCTGCTCCCCGACGATATCCGCGGAGAGATACGGCTCATCGCCTCCTACAGCGACGACGAGATAGGCAGCCGCATGACGACTAATTTTATACTTATCGGCAAAAACATCGGCATAAAGGAAGCTATGAATGAGCTTGTCCGTCAGGCGGCTGTCAACGACAATATATCCACAATTTTCGTATCCGACGACAGCGGCATTTTTTACGGAGCAGTTGATCTGAAAGACCTTATCATAGCAAGGAACGGGACTTCGCTGAGCGATATAACCGTCACGGCGTTCCCATACGTCTACGGACATGAGACCATCGACGACTGTATCGAAAAGCTGAAGGACTACTCGGAGGACTCCATTCCTGTCCTTGACAACGACAACAAGCTGCTCGGCGTCATCACCGCACAGAGCCTCATTGAGGTAGTAGACGACGAGATAAGCGAGGACTATGCCATGCTTGCAGGTCTTACCGCAGAGGAGGATCTGTCCGAGCCCCTTAAGGAAAGCATGAAAAAGCGGCTGCCTTGGCTGTTGGTGCTGTTAGGACTGGGGCTTGTTGTCTCGGGAGTTGTGGGCGTGTTTGAGAGAGTGGTATCACAGCTGACGCTTATCATGGCGTTCCAGTCGCTGATACTCGATATGGCAGGAAACGTGGGCACGCAGTCGCTGGCGGTAACCATACGAGTGCTGACCGACGAAAATCTGACCTTTAAGCAGAAAACACATCTTGTCACAAAGGAAATGAAGGTGGGACTGTCCAACGGACTTATCCTCGGAGCGCTGTCCTTTATCTTCGTGGGACTTTACATCATGCTTTTCAAGGGCAGGGAGCTTATCTTCTCATTTGCGGTATCGGGCTGCATCGGCGTATCGCTGATGCTTGCAATGCTGATATCCAGCGCAGTGGGGACTCTTATCCCCCTGTTTTTCAAAAAGATAAAGATAGACCCCGCAGTGGCTTCGGGTCCGCTTATCACCACGATAAACGACCTTGTTGCAGTGGTAGCATACTATGGCATGAGCTGGCTGCTGCTCATCAATGTGCTTCATCTGGCTAACTGAAAATAAAGTATTGACTTTTTCAAATATCGGCGATATAATATGCTTGACAGAATATCTAATAAAAAGGAGCGCAGAGATCCATGTATTGTGATGAGTACGGAAAAGAAAACGAAAAAGTGATAGTTATGCTCCACGGAGCAAATTTTGTCCATTCCTTCGGAAAGCAGTATGTACTGGCTGACAGATATCATATCATCGTTCCGCATTTAATGGGGTACGGCAATGAAGCGGATAAGGTCTTCAATACCGATGAACAGATAAAAGAGCTGTCGGAGTATATTTCCTCACTGAAAAAAAAGACCGCACTTGTGGGCTTTTCACTGGGAGCGCAGATAGGCTTCAAGCTGGCTGCGGAGCACAGTGAGCTGTTTAGCTGTGCTATCCTTGTAAGTCCTTGGCTTTGCAAGGAAAAGGAAATGACAGACAGGGTAATGAAAGCAAACGAAAAGCAGTTTGCGTCCTTCAAGAATAAACGGCTCTGCAGCTTTATCGGCATGATGAACGGACTGCCTAAGGAGCAGCGTCGGGAATTTGTGGAACAGATGCAGAAGGTTTCCATTGAAACTGTCCGCAATTCCGTTGACAATGGGATAACTCTCGATTCCGTCAAGGGCTTTGAAGCTGTGACGATACCGGTCATCGCTCTTGCAGGCGGCAGGGAAGAAAATGCCGTCAAAGACAGCGTAATAAAAATGGCAGAAATGAATAAGCACTGCCGCTATGAGATATGGGAAAAGGCTGCGCATAATATCCCGCCTATGTTTGCGAAGCAGTTCAATGAGCTGATATGCAAAACGGTGGGGTGATATTCAGGAAATAATGATAGAAGGAAACAAAAGATCCCGGGAAGCACCAGCCTTCCCGGGATAAATTTTATGCCGATATTCCAATTATCAGAACTTGCTGTCAAATATCTCCTCAGCCTTGTCGTTGTCGGCGGACACAGCATAAAGCACATACTTTCCGTTGGATTTTATCACTGCGCTTTCAAGCTTGCCGCATTCCTCGGGCTTGTAGTCCTTATAGTCCACAAGACGGCTGTCAACTCTCTTCTGCAGAGCGTCCATAAGAGCCTCTGTATCGCCTTCGGAGCTCATCACGAAAACTGCCGCTTCATCGGCAAAGGCTCCCGAGCCGCATATGTACATGGAATAGCTTTCCACAGCGGCGGTATCGACTTCAACGTAATTACCCAGTCTGTCTTCGGTGACCTCCGCCATTGATGTCATTCCCGTTTCGTTCATTATCTCGTCAACAACAGCAGCGGGGTCTATCTCTGCCTGTACCTCGACAGCTTCGGTCACTTCCGTTTCGGCAGCAGCTTCTGTCACCTCGGCAGCAGCATCTACAACAGGCTCCTGACCGCAGCCTGCCAACATGGAAACAGCCGCGATAACGGCAGCAGCTCCGATAATTGCGGATATTCTTTTTTTCAGCATGTTATCTCTTCCTTATAAAAATTATTTAATAGTATATCATCTGACAGTGTGTGAAAGAATATATGCGGATATCCTGCCGCAGGCTTCTTTTTCAAGCTTTCCGTCGGAATAATACACAGACGGCAGCGCACCGTTTTTGTCCCTGAGCTCAGAGCAGATGTCCAGATAATAAACTCCGTGACTCTCCGCAAAATCCGAGAGTCTTTCGTTTATCCTGTCAACTCCGTCATTTTTTTCAGCTTCGGTATCGGGCATCAGCGACGAAACATATATCTTCGCGCTGCTATTTGCAGACAATTTATCGGTCATTTTACCATATATCGACATATCCGCGTCAAAGCTGTCCTCGGAGGAAACATCGGGCATAATATATATTCCCGGTATCAGACTGCTTTCAGCCCTTTCATAGACATCATCAGCCGAAAAATCGCCGTAAAACGCATTTTCCTCCTCTATGAATCCATACTCTGCAAGAGCTTTAACGGTACTTCCTCCGACAAATACACAGTTTTTAAGATATCTCTGCGATCTGGCGGAGCTTTCGGGCACAGGTAAAAAGGCATTTTCCGGGATAGTCTCAACTATCTCACCGTCGTTATCGTAATACGACTCGGGCTGATTTTCCTTTAAATACAGGGTAAAGCAGCAAATAAGGCTGGCAGCGCAGAATAATAGGATAAACGAAATACGAAGCCTGACCTTGCTTTTCTTCTTTTTTTGTCTGACCTCCATAATATTCTCCCGCAAAGCAATGATATACAAACTATATTCAGTATACACCATAATTCCGAAAAAATCAACAGCTTTTTACACGAAATTTTTGTGAAAATCTAAAAAAAGAATATTGCTTTTTTTATCCGATGCTGATATAATATCCTTGATATTACGCAACAAAGAGGTTTTGTATGAGAAAGGGAAAACTCGCCGTGTGCGGACTTGCGCTGTTTCTGACTGCCGCAGTGTCGGCTGTCGGGCTGCCTGCAGCTGCCGCGGATAATACCGCAAAATATATCATAATCAACGGCAATTCCGCCGAAGCATCGGAAGACCGTCTTTTCAAGGGA
>JBJFHQ010000022.1:0-4858 GCA_051893755.1 Oscillospiraceae bacterium | reverse complement strand
GCTATGAGCTCTGCCGATGATATCCCCGATATCACGGGAAATGCAGGCTGGCAGATATCCGCGGACGCAATGAGGATAAACCCCGATATTTCCGTGGGAATGATACGCACCGAGGAACCCCGCTTCGTTTCCGATGCCTTCGCCGAAAGCCGCACCCTGGGACTGGAGACCTGCTATAAATGGTACAAATCATGTATCGAAGCCGTTTACGATACCTACGGGATAAAGCTTAGCTATATTTCCGTCAATTCCTCCGACGACGACCAGCTCGATGCCGAACAGATAATATATCTCTGCGAACGCCTTAAAAACGAGTCCGACTGCCGATACGACTACAGCAGCATAAAGCTCGGGATAACCGTGACCTGCGAGGAAGCCGCAGCAGAGCTTGCAGGAAATGAAAGGCTCTGCAAAGCAGCCGATGTCATAGACTGCCACAGTCTGTACGGAGAATCTGCCGAGCTACGGCAGACTGCTCAGAAATACGGTATGGAGCTGTACGGTCTGGGCTGCGGCTCCCCGTCGGATATCACCGCCCCTTCGGCGGACAATACCCCTCTCGATTTTGCTGAGGATATCATAAATATGTACTGCAGCTATGGCATCACCATGACTGCGGCAGATCCTCCCGCAGCCGCTGTCTATTCGGGAACAAAATATTATCCCGAGGGCTTTGTCACCGCAGATACTCCATGGAGCGGTCACTATACCGTGAACGCAGGACTTTGGGCTGCGGAGCATTTCACCCGTTTTGCCGACAACGGCTGGCAGTTTATAAAAAGCGGCTGTCAGCCCGACAGCTGCCTTGCTCTGACCGACCCCGTCAGCGGAGATTATTCGGTGATAATTGTCAACAACAGCTCCGAGGACAGGATATTCCGCTTCAGCACCGCGGATATCGGAAAATATTCCTCCGCTCTGAATGTGTGGCTGTCGGACTTTTCCGAGGGCTCCTATATGCAGGATATGGGTAGGATAACCCCCGAAGCCGCAAACGGCGGAGCTATTTTTGAATATACTCTGCCGTCATATTCCATCGCCACACTTACTACAACGGACGAAGCTCCCTATTATTCGGAATACTGCTCTGCCGACGATGTGCGCCTCCCGCTTCCCTACTCCGACGATTTCGGCTATTCCGAAAAGGAGCTTTCCGAAAGAGGTCGGCTCCCCATGTACATAAACGTTCAGGGCGGTGCCTTTGAGGTATGGGACGGCAGACTTGTCCAGACCGTCTCCGATAATGCAAAGCCAATTGATTCGCCATTTTCCTCCACACCCGCTCCCGCCGCCTCCATAGGCGACGACAGCTGGGCGGATCACTCCCTTTCAGCAGATGTGCGACTTGCTTCGTCGGCTGTGAATAATTACGCGGGGATAGGCATAAGATACAATACCTCTGTTGAGGACGGCGCTTTTTCCGGCTATAGCCTGCTGATATACGGAAACGGGCAATGGTCTGTCCGAAAGGGAAACGAAGCATTGGCACAGGGCGAGATAAAGGATTTCTCACCCGCAAAGGAATATCGGCTGACCCTGTGGGCAAAGGGACGCAGCATCTCCGCCGAAATAGACGGAGAGGAAATTTTCTCCGCCGAGGAAGAAGGCAGCTATCCCGCCTCGGGAAGGCTCGCACTGTACAGCGCTTACTGCGGCAACAGCTTCGATAATCTTTCCGCAGTGCCAACAAGCGACTCCCCTTATGTGAACCGCATTGATTCCTCGGAGGACAGCCTGTCCTATTTCGGCAGCTTCTCCCACGACTATCCCTCATACACCTATTACGGACATTCACGCTCCGTCTGTGATGCAGACTCGGCAGTCTATCCGGGCATCGAGCCCTTCGGCGGCAGCGGATTTATGTACACGGGCTTTTCCGATTCGGAAAACGGGAAGACAGCACGCATACTATACGACGGAAGCAGCGCATTGTACGTATACGGAAGCTTCACCGATGCTCTGACTGTTTCAGTGGACGGCTCGGAGATATCCTCCGCGCAGTCGGACAGGATAGTTATCCCGCCCGTTTCGGGAAGAGGCATGCACACTGTGCTTATCTCCGACAACAGTGGAGCGGAGATAAGCTTCATCAGTACGTCGGCTCCTGCGGAAAATGGCAGTATATCCTTTGATTTCAACGGCACGGGCTTCGCTCTTGCGGGGGAAAATACACACAGCGCACTTATCGACGTATACATAGACGGCGAGCTGTACGAAGAAAACATTGTCACTCCCGCAGCCTCGTCAAGACAGTGCTTCTACAGCTGTACGGGACTTGTTTATTCCGTTCACACTGCGGAGATTCGGGTCAAGGGCGGAGTATTTTCCCTCGATGCTGTGGAGACCTTCACCAAAACCGTGCTTATCAGCGAATCGGATAATCCGAAGGCGGAGTTTCCCGCGCCTGTTTTCGAAACCGAAGCAGTCACCGAAGCTGCGCCTGCGGAGATCGTGACGGAAGCCTCCGATGCCGAAGCATCTCCCGAAAAAACGAGCATTCCGCGGGTCATCAGGTATATTATCATATTTGCGATATCGGCTGCGGCAGGAGTTATCGTGTACCTTCTCACTCCGAAGGATAAAAAATAATGTGTCGGAAAAATTTATCAAATGTAAATTTTTTTGCTATTCTACATTTTTGTATATACACTTTGACTGTTTTATGATATAATGGACTTGTATGTGAAAAATCAACGTTTCCGGAATGTCGATCATCGAAAGGAAAAAATAGATATGAATATGGATTTTATCAGAAAGCTTCCCATACCCAAAGAGGTCAAGGAGCAGTTTCCTCTTCCCGAAAAGGCTATCGCTCTTAAGAAACAGAGGGACGAGGAGATCAAAAAAGTCTTCACAGGAGAATCGGATAAGTTTCTTCTTATTATCGGTCCCTGCTCCGCAGACAGAGAGGACGCCGTTATGGACTACATACAGCGCCTTGCAAGGGTACAGGAAAAGGTCAGCGACAAGATCATCATTATCCCCAGAATTTATACCAACAAGCCCAGAACTACTGGTCTCGGCTACAAGGGCATGATACATCAGCCCGACCCTACTAAGGCAGAGGATATGCTGGAGGGCATCGTCGCTATCAGAAAGCTCCACACAAGAGCTGTTGTTGAAACAGGCTTCGTCTGCGCAGACGAGATGCTCTATCCCGAGAATCACAGATATCTTTCCGATATCCTCGGATATGTTGCGGTAGGCGCACGCTCCGTTGAGGACCAGCAGCACAGGATAGTTGCCAGCGGCCTCGATATCCCCGTCGGCATGAAGAATCCCACAGGCGGCGATATCGGCGTAATGCTCAACTCTATCACTGCCGCTCAGAGCAGCCACACATTCCTTTACAGAGGCTGGGAGGTACGCTCGAAGGGAAATCCCTTTGCTCACGCTATTTTAAGAGGTCTTGTAAACGATCACGGTCAGTCTATCCCCAACTATCACTATGAGGATCTTATCGGTCTGTACGAGAAGTACGCTCAGTCGGGACTTGAAAATATGGCAGTTATCGTGGATTCCAACCACGCAAACTCGGGCAAGAAGTATCTGGAGCAGGTAAGAATATGCAACGAGGTGCTCCACTCCTGCCGCCACAGCGCCGATATCAAGAAGATGGTCAAGGGCTTCATGATCGAAAGCTACATCGAGGACGGCGCTCAGAAGGTATGCGACGGCGTTTACGGAAAGTCTATCACAGACCCCTGCCTCGGCTGGGAAAAGTCCGAGGAGCTTATCTACACTATTGCAGATCAGTTGTAATTAACCGCAAAAAATCATCCTCCGCACGGAAAGCCGTTCGGAGGATTTTTTCTATGTATAGTCGGAAATCATATCACGCCTTCTCCACAGGCACCCAAATCTCGCTGTAGGTCTTTTCGGGGTGTTCGGGGTCGGGCATAGTCAGATAAACCTCCAGATTGTAATTGCCCGCAAGCTTGTACTCTTTGCAGTTGGGCAGCCATTCGCTCCAGATCTTCGTGTTCACGTCCTGCAGAGCCTTAGGAAGCGCTCCACGGCAGGGAAATACCGCCCATGTTCCTGCAGGGATAACCTTTGTGGTACAGCCCTCGGGAATATCCTTCCACGGAACATAATCATCCGCTATCATATACTCGAAATCCTTTCCATCTCCGTCAAGGCATACTCCGTACATTCCGCAGACTATATCTCCGCCGCCCGTGCTGTAATGCTCGTCCCAGAACTTGGGTATCTCCTCATAGGAAGTATCCATATTAAAGCTCCTTGACCTGCCCATTACCGTAAATGCCGCTTTTTCAACAATTTTGTACTCCATCATAGTACCGCCCTCCAATGTAAGCTTTATCCTTATCGGCGCAGCATATCTCAGATTTGCGCCCTTTTCCTTTGCAGCCGTGGGAGATATCCCGTGAAATCTTGTAAATGCCCGTGAAAAGCTGTCGGGTGAGTCATAGCCGTACTTCAGCGCAATGTCGATGACCTTCGCCTCCGATGATGAGGAAAGCTCCTGCGCTGCCAGCGTAAGCCTGCGGTTACGGATATATTCCCCGACGGTAAAGCCGCACAGCACACTGAATATCCGCTGAAAATGAAACTCCGACACATACGCCTGTGCTGCGATATCCTTCACCGAAAGCTCCTCGGTGAGGTTATCCTCCATGTATTCAATGGCGCGCTGTATGTCCTCTGCCCAGCTGTTCACGTTCATCACTCCTTCTCCCCGTCTGTGTTTTCATTATATCACAGAGGTAGTATTTTTTCCCGACTTTTTCTGCTATTTAAAGCAGGTGTTTTAATTCTATTACAATTCTATATTATTTTTTACTTTATGTCAACAGATTTTATTAGAATTGAATAAAATTACTATTGAAATATC
>JBJFHQ010000021.1:0-4902 GCA_051893755.1 Oscillospiraceae bacterium | reverse complement strand
GGCAAAATTTGCCGAAAAGACGTGCGTATACGCCTATGTGGACAGGTTCTAATATAATACTAATCCCCAATAAAAGTGTAGACAAAAAATCCGTCACGGCAGTGAGTTTCTGCTGTGACGGATTTTTTATCTCTTCTTTTTCTTTTTTGCAACCGAATAGCCGAAGCTGCCCAGCTTTCGTCCCAGCGCGAAATATTCCCCGTGGGAGTACGCCATTATCCCCGACTGCTGGAGATTTATCTTGCCCTTGCTGTCGATGTATTTATCATCTGCGTCGGTGCAGAGTATCTCCGCCATGAACACGTCATGGGAGCCTAAGGGTATCACCTTCACGACCCTGCATTCCAGCGACAGGGGAGATTCTTCAATAAGGGGAGCGGATATCATGGACGCAGGCGCCTTGTGGAGTCCGCAGAGCTTGAATTTATCGGTGTTCGCCCCCGATCTCACGCCGCAGAGGTCGGTCTGCCGCACCATTGCCGAGGTAGTGAGATTTATGGCAAACTCGCCTGTTTCGGAGATGATCTTGTGAGAATGTCTTGTGGGACGGACAGAGATATAGGTCATGGGCGGCTTTGTGCAGAGTATGCCTGTCCATGCTATGGTCAGCACATTTGCATTTTCTTCGTCGCCGCAGGTCACCAGCGCCGCAGGAAGCGGAGCCAGAAGTGTTCCCGGATTAAGCTTTATCTTTCCCATTTATTCCTCCGCTGTCTGCTCGGAGTATTCGTAGCCCAGCTCGTCCAGCACAGCCTTTGCGCTGTCGTATGCGGATTTCAGAGCATGGCTGTCCACGAGAGTATATTTTGTGCCATCGGCGCCGTCCTCGGAGGATACGTGATTTGACAGCAGATATTCCTTAAGGGCATCGGCATCAGCCATTTCCTCGCCGTTTGCGGATATCTTATCATCGGTGATGACTATTTCAACAGACAGACCGCTGTTTTCCGCAGTATCCTCTGCAGTTGTCTCCGAGGTCTCATTTTCCGCAGTTTCGGAGACTGTCTCGGTCTGTAAAGTATCACCGGTGCCGCTGCCCGAGCCTGTGCCGCCGCTGCCTGCGCCGAAGCCGAATTTCCACAGGAAAAGGCAGATAGCCGCCAGCAGTGCAATAATCAGGATAAATACAGTATTGCCTTTGCTTTTCTTTTTCTTCTTCTCGGGAGCTTTTTTCTCCTTTGTTTCGGGAGTTTTTTCACTGCTCATAGTATACTTCCTTTCAGGTCAGATCGTTGTATTTTATGAATAAATTATCCCCGTCGAGATCGTCAAGCACCGAAGATATCAGCTGATGATCACGAAGGTAGATATCGTTCTCGTCGTAGTTGAAGGAGATGAAAACGGGTCGGTCTCCGGCGGTGGATATCATATTTTCAAGCTCTGCCCGTAGAGCATTCTCGCCGTACCTGAGACTGTCCCAGCCGTAAGAGATATGGGATATTTCCCCGTTTTCCGACAGGGTGACTGTACGAGTGCCGTCGGACCTTCTTGTTATCCCCACAGCTATTATTACCGAATATTCCTCGAAGCTTTCATAGCCCGAGATGATATTTTCCGCGTCGGCGGACTGCTGTCTGCTGTTTTCCAGCTCGGCTTCAAGGCGGGCTGTATTTTCGATGTACTGCTGCTCGGACCTGTCGTATTCCTCGGCGATGCGCTCTGTTTCGGCGTTGTTCTGCGTTATCACAAGGAACAGAAGTATAAGGATAACGTCCAGCAGGGGAGTAAGCTCGATACCTATGCTGCTGCGTCTTTTCATGGCTTTTGCTCCGTTTTCTTTTCAAGGGTGAGCTCGGGGCTGTCCTTTTCGCTGTTTTCGTACAGCTCCCGCACCTCGTCCAGCTCGGCTGAAGGGTGCTTTTCCGCTTTCCTCTGCATGAAAAGCTCGGCGGCACGTTCTCCGTCGTCAAGCTTAGGCGAGATGAAGCCGTCCAAAAATTTGAAGATTATCGCAAAAACAAGTCCCCAGAAGGTGGAGGTCAATGCGGCGAAAAAGCTGCCCGAAACATCGGAGGTATCGCCCACCATGCCCAGAAGAGAAATTACCGTGCCAAGAATGCCCAGCAGCGGAAATATTCCCGTGACATTCACATAGAGGGTATACCATGCCACAGCGCGCTCACGCATGGCGGAGACCTTTTTGTCGGAAAGCCTGCCGATGTCCGATTTGATAGACTTGATATCGCTGCCGCAGGAGGGAGTATATACCTCCTTGTGCATGCTCGAGTACAGCTTGACTGCGGAAGCTCTTGCGCCTTGAAATATCACTGCGTTTGCGGCTGCGGCGATGAAGATAAGTCCGTCGTAGCCGATGATATTGCTGAAAATTACGGGAACGCCCATATTTATACGTCCTTTCGGATAAGCTCTTCAAAGCTTGTTATCGTGCGGGAGCATATTTTTTTAAGCTCTTCAAATTCCGCCGCATAGTGTCTGTCGAAAACTCCCACGGTGAAAAAGCCTGCCCCTGCCGCAGATGCCGCCGCATGGACGGAATCCTCGAAAACGGCGGTATCACAGGGAGCCGCCCCCATTTTCTCCGCGCATCTGAAAAATATTTCGGGGTCGTCCTTGCTGCTGCCCACCTCGTCGGAGGTGATGATAAAATCAAGGTGAGGGAGTATCCTCCCCGAGGACAGCGCACCCTCTGCCAGAGCACGCAGATTCGACGTCGCCGCGCACATTCTGATGCCTCTGCGCTCGCAGTCGCTGATAAGCTCCAAGGCATAGGGCTTTACGGGCACCTCATGGAAATACTTGTCCCGGACGATATCCTCGATGCGGTTCATTACCTCGTCCAGCGGCATATCTATATGATACTCGTCGATAAGCAGCTGTGCGGCGGAAATATAGTGCATGGACTTCATTCTGTCGGAGATGGACGGGTCATATGAAAAGCCTAAGGATTCAAGAAATATCCTGTCGGAATCAGCCCATACGTCAAGGCTGTCAAGAAGGGTGCCGTCCACATCGAAGATGACAGCCTTTATATTTTCGGGAAGCATAAAATTATCCTTTCGGTCATTTTTTCTGATTACAGTATACCACGAAACATGGAGAATGTCAATAAAAAAATGAGCTGCCGGACCGGACAGCTCATTTATAAACCTGTTAATTTACGGCTCTTATGCCGCACTTGAATTTTCGGGCGGACTCACTCCTCATATTTCAGATGAATTTATTGAATCTGATCCTCATAAATACCACGTCCTTTTATGTAAACGAAGCAGTCTTCGGAAATCAATCTGTAAGATCAACTAAGACCGAGGTGGTTTTTGGGACTCACGCCTTTCATTTAAATGTGTTAAGAACAAGAGAATTTACCTGTCCATTGGACTTATCTCCTATCAAAGTAATATAGTTCCAAATAGTAAGCCGAACTGTTCTTTGGACTCACGCCTTTCCATAATTTTCGAAATAATTAGGAAAACTTATAACCTGTCCATGGGACTTATCTCCAATCGAAAATTTTACGTTCCGAACAAATTGACCTGTGTGTCGGACTCACGCCTTTCATAAGAAATCAAGGTATAAAAGCAAATTACCTTTCCATGGGACTTATCTCCAATCGAAAATTTTACGTTCCGAACAAATTAACCTGTATGTTGGACTCACGCCTTTCATTAAGATAAAGAGTCATCGGAAAATCAACTGTCCATGGGACTGCCCTCCGTAAATTTCCTTTAAGTGCGAAGCTGCGCGTTCGTGAGGGTATAAAAATACCGCGGAACTTGCTTTCAATGCTGAAATTCCTGCGGTCCAAACTATCTATACAATCTCTGTGATGCGGTAATTCCGCTGATTTGAAGATGAGATGCGAAGTCTCATTTTAAACTTCCGATATATCAGTTGTATAAATTATCCGAGCCGCTGAAAACAGCCTCTGCGCTAAACTGTGACTCTTCTGCCGTTGCCATTGGGCTCATATCCTTTCCAAGTAATATTTGACTCCCGTGGCGTTTCTGTCCCTGCTGCGACTGATGCATTCACCGACATCCGAAACGCTCTTACGTGTCATACTTTAGGAGCGGGTCTGCATTGAAAGCTCATCTCTTAGAGCTTGTTCTCTGCTTTCCTTTTCCTTGTTTATAATATACCACACATTTTATGCAAAGTCAATAGTTTTGAGCATAAAATACCGCACATATTTTATGCAGAATTTTTATCAGAAATGAATATTGACTTTTTATCGTGTATGTAGTATAATAGATTTATAATGCGTGTGACTTAACAGTTCAGGAGGTTTTGCAATGAGCGAAGAATTTAACGATTTTCAGGAAAATGCCGATATATATACTCTTGTGGACGAGGACGGCGTTGAGCAGGATTTTGAAATGATCGACCAGATGGAGGAAAACGGCGTTGTTTATTATGCGCTTGTTCCTTATTTTGAGGACCCCACCAAGTCTATCGAGGGTGATACCGAGCTGGTCGTACTCAAGGCAGAGACCGGTGAGGACGGTGAGGATATCCTCGCGACTATCGACGACGACGACGAGTACGAGCGCATAGGAAATATCTTCCTTGACCGTATCCAGGAAATGTTCGACGAAGAGGAAGAGGACGGCGAATAATTATCGCAGATAATGCAGGGAACGGATATATTCCGCTCCCTGTTTTTGTTTGGAGGACTGCTATTCCTTGCGGATAAATGCTGCGGAGGCGTAGCCTGTCACGCTGTCATAGTAGACCACGTACCAGCCGCCTGTCTCGCCCAGTATCTTCACTACGGCGCCGTCGGGTATGGAGCCGATTATCTCCGAGGATATGGACGGGAATTTCCGTATGTTCAGATTGGAGCCGTCTGCGGTGACCATTCCCGAGGCTTCGGGGGTGGGCTCTATCATGGGGATACCGAAATAATCCGCCAGCGACTGCACCATTACTCTTGCGATATTGTCG
>JBJFHQ010000020.1:0-4905 GCA_051893755.1 Oscillospiraceae bacterium | reverse complement strand
AAAAAGCAGAGAAAAGCCTATAAATATCAGCGTCGGGTCCGTCCGACAGCGGATCGCGCCTTTGATCAGCGCTTCCTTAATTATCGGGCTGACCCGATCCCGACTTGTATTGTGAAGGCGTCCTGCCCGTTATCTCCTTGAAGATGCGGGTGAAGTAATCGGGGGAGGAATAGCCCAGCTTCTCGCTTATCTGATAGGTCTTGTAGTTGCCCGTGGCGAGCAGCTCCTTGGCGTACTCCACCTTCACCACCGAGGAAAAATAGCTGAAGGTCACTCCCATGTTCTGCTTGAAAAGCTTGCCGAAATAGTCCTTGTTGAAATTGAAATGCTCCGCAGCCTCGTCCATGGTGATGATATTGCTGGTATTTTCCGAAAAGTATTCGGATATCTGTCTGATGAAGCTGTTTTCGTCCTCGGTTTTTCCGATGTGATGCAGTGCCTCCGAAACGCTTCGTGATATCCCCGGGACAGCTGCTTTTTCGGCGATGCACTGCTTTGTGCGCTCCAGCACCTCGGAAAGCTTTTTGTCGTTCACGGGCTTTAAAATGTAATCAAAGGCGCCGAGGACAAGTCCCTGCCGCGCATACTCAAACTCATCGTAGGAGCTTACAAAGATAACGCACACGTCGATGCCCCGCTTCTTTATCTCACGCAGCAGCTCTATCCCGTCAACGAAGGGCATTCTTATGTCGGTCACTACAAGATCGAAGCTTTCTCTGCCAAGCACCTCAAGAGCGTCCTTTCCGTTTGAGACCTCCGCCGCTATCCTGAAGCCGCACTCGCTCCATACCTTCATCTTTGAATAGAGGAACCGCATTGCGGAATCGTCCTCCACAAGAAGTATATCGTACATAGATCATTCCTCCTCCGAAAATTCTCTTATATTGCTCCACCAATTAACTGGTGAAGATTTATGCGCAGGACCGCTGTCAAAAGACAAGGAAGAAAACCGCAGGAATATGCGATATTTCAAGGTTTTCTGACGAAGGATTTTGGCAGCGGGACAAGCAGAAAATTCAACAGTTAATTGGGGGAGCAATACTATGCTCCGATAATAAAGTGTACAAAAAATCAAACAAAAGCTTGCGTTTATGGTTTTTGCGCAGATTTTTTGTCTACACTTTGATCGGAGATCAGTATTACTATGCCCGCAAAGTCATATCGTCCTGCCAGCTCTTCGATGCGGTGAAATTTTTCCCTGTCGAGACCATTCCTGAAATCGGAGCGATTCTCGTCGAAATACTCCGCTGCCGAAATGTCAAACTCCCTGCACAGCTTCAGCAGCTTTTTCAGCTTATCTTCAAAGGGGATATCATCGCCTTCGTTTTCACGGATATCGTTTATTTTCAGATACTCCCGCATTTCCTCGGCAGCCTCTTCAAAGGCATGGTAAAACTCTTCGTCGCTGTCATGCTTCTGGGCATGCATTTCGTCAAGCAGCGTCCGTGAGGCTTCGTAAAGGGGCATGCACCGCAGATTCCCCGAGACTCCCGCAACGTCATGGAGAATACGCCGCGACACGGCATAGTTTCCGTTTGCGATATGTATTCTGAGCTGCTCGCAGGTATGCTCGTTATTTTGGAGAAATCTCTTAACCGAGCGTATAAGAACGTTTTGGTTTCCGCCCAGCTCTTCAAGGCAGCGCTTGCTGTCAAAGGCGGAGCTCACCCCCGTATACAGCTGTTCGGGAGCTTCTCTTGCGATGCCGAGGTATTCCTCGATAAGCTCACGGAGCCGCTTGGGGTCGAAGGGCTTGGATATGTAGTCGTTCATTCCGGCTGCGCGCACCCTTTCCGAAACGCCCGAGACCACATCGGCAGTAAGGGCAATTATCGGCGTAAGTCGGCAGGCTTTTATCCGCCTTATCCGACGGGCAGTCTCGTATCCGTCCATGTCGGGCATATGCAGATCGAGGAATATCAGGTCGGGCGTGTGCTGCTGTGCACATTTTACCGCCTCTGCGCCGCAGTCCGCCGTGATGACCTCCGCCCCGTACATGCGAAGTATCTCCTGTTCGATATCGAGATTTACCTTGTTGTCGTCCACCAGCAGGATATGCACTCCGCTGTCAAAGGGGACGTCATTTTCCGCTTCGCAGTTCTTCTCGGAGCAGCTTCCGTATTCAAACTCCATTTTAAAGCTGAATCGGGAGCCCTTTCCCTCCTCCGAGGTGACTTCGATGCCGTACTTCCCGCCGCTTGCGTTCTGCACTATGCTTTGTGATATGGGCAGTCCCAGTCCCGTGCCGCCGTATTTTCGGGTGACGCCTGCGTCGGTCTGGACGAAGGGCTCAAATATTTTGGGGATATCCTCCGCGGCGATACCTATTCCCGTATCGGTGACTGCAAAGCTCATCAGTGCTTTTCCGTCCACATCGCCCAGATATTCCGCCGACAGGGTCACACTTCCCCGAGATGTGAATTTCAGCCCGTTCCCCAGAAGATTGATAAGCACCTGCCGCAGCCGCAGCGGGTCGCCCTTTACATATAACGGTATATCCCCCGAAAGGTCGGGGATAAGCGCTATGCCCTTCTGCGAAGCGCTGTTTTCCATTATCCCGCACACATCGCCGAGCAGCTCCGTTAGATCAAAATCCGTACATTCAAGCTGCATTTTTCCCGATTCAATCTTTGAAAAGTCAAGCACATTATTTATGAGCCCCAGCAGATTTTCCGAGGATACTTCAATGCTTCGGCAGTATTTTTTCTGCTTGTCATCGAGGGGCGTTTTTTCAAGCAGATACAGATATCCCGTGATAGCGTTCAGGGGAGTGCGCAGCTCGTGGCTCATGTTGGCGAAGAATATGCTTTTTGCGGCGTTTGCGCTGTCCGCCTCATCTCTTGCCGTGCGCATTGCCTGCTCTGCCTCTGTGCGGCGTTTCAGCTCTCGGTTCAGTGTCAGGGAGAGCCGATTGAATATCTCCCCGAAGCGGTAAAGCTCATATGCGCCCTCGGGAGTGACCCTTATCTGCGAGAAGTCGCTGTCGGAGAAATCCTTTTCCTTTTCGGCACGGGAAAGCTCCCTTGAGTAGCGGTTCAGCGGCTTTATGTACAGGGAATTAAGTCCGATGAGCAGCACCGCTATCAGCGCCAGCACTGCCGCAGAACAGGCAAGCTGTACATATGATGCGAAGCTTCGTCCCTTTGCCGCCTGCCGCACCTCGTCGTCCAGCCGCTTTGCGAGGACCTTCTGAAAGTCTCCGATGGGCGACATGATAAGGTCCTTTGAATCGCTGTAAAAGCTGTCGTAGAGTATCTCACGGGACTTTGCCGACTTTTCCTCGGGAGACAGGGCTTCATACTCATCGGGGAGCTCACATTCCTCCACAGCACTTACATATCCGCAGAGCTTTTCATCATAGGCAAGCTCTTTAGAGGTGATGCCCTTTGCTTCCAGCATAAGCTTCATGGAGACAGTCTCGGTCTTTATCAGCTCATCGGAGTAGCTTTTTGCCTCCGAGAGCAGCTTCTGCTCATTTTCGGGCGGCTCGTAGGAGGACAGCCTTTCTATGACGGTATCTCTGGTTTTCTTGTCATTGACTTCAAACCAGTAGTTGTAGAGATGTTCGATATTGCCTGTGACGGAAAACTTTCGTGCCTCGTCGGTGAGGTAGTCGGAAGCGTCCGCAAGGGCTTCTCCCAGTGCGGAAAGCTCGGTCCGATTCTGTTCAGCCTGAGCCTCCCGCTCCACGCAGCTGTTCATATAGCGGCTGCTGAGGAACATTATCACCGCAACGGCTATGAACATCAGCGCGGATGCGGAATATATCCTGCGGCTGTTGAATATTTTCTCTTTTTTATTTAAAGCATGCTTCGGCATGACTATCCCTCCCGAAAAGAAAAAAACAGCGGCGCAGTGCGGTATTGACCGTACACAGCGCCGTTGCTTTTTTAATATGATATCACATCAGAGCACAGATTTCAACGATATAGGATAAATATTTAATGAACAAAATCAAAAGAAAATGCTATTGAACTTGTCTGATTTTTTATGGGAAATATCTGCTTTTTTCAGCCTGGGGCTCTTGAAATTTATGCTCCGATGTGGTATAATGACAGCGTGATAAAAAGCAAGGGCGCTCTTACCATATGGCAGGAGCGCCCTTACGTTTTGTGAAAGGAAGGATAAATATGGCATGTTTTTTAGTACCCGCAGCTGAAGCCGTCGTGACCACTGTTATCGCAAAGGCTGTTAAGCACCATGAGGCAAAGACGGAGACCGTTTCCGATGCAAAGGATAAGGTCACACTTTCGCATAAGCTGAACAGACTGTCCGGCTTTCTCTGGGGAGGTTCGGGACTGCTTGCCTTTGAGCATCTCTGGCACGGGGAGATCTCTCCCGTATTTCCGTTTCTTACTGCGGCGGGCGACCCCGAAGCTATGTCGGTGGTTTTCCATGAAATGGCTTCGGCGGGAGTTTGCATGGCTGTGCTGGTGACGGTGTTCTGGGCGGCTCTTACCATAGGTGAGGATATTCTCCGCAGACGTTGTGACAGTGCGGAAAAAGCAAAGGAGGGCTCGGTATGACACTGCTTATCACATTTATTGCGGCGGTGGTTTCCGCTGTTATCTGGTATACAAGCGAAAGTGCACGTAGGATGAAGATCGGTCTGCTGTGCTATATGTACTGGGGAGCATCTCTTATGTGGCTTGTGGACGCTGTCTTTGAGTATGCGGAAATGGGCGCGGAGTTTTTCCTGCCCGCGGCGGCTGATATGCTCAACGACGCGTTTCTCGGAGTATGCGCGGTCGTTCTCGGACTTATCGTATGGACGGCTGTTCTGATGATAAAGGACCCCTGCAATATCGTCCGCGGCGCAGGTCGGGAAGAGTAAGAACCCGTCTTCACAAGATATGTGTGCGGATTTTCGAGCATAATTTTGTAAGCGCAGTGTTCTGCGCTATA
>JBJFHQ010000019.1:0-4906 GCA_051893755.1 Oscillospiraceae bacterium | reverse complement strand
ATCAAATGCGCGGAGCTCTGCTCCGCCGAAAACGAACCGTGAATAGTCGGTAAATATAAAGCAAAAAAAGCAACATCGAATCAATAACAATCGATTTTTTAAAGGTGAAAACCGAAACCCAACTGTGAAAAAAAGGAATGATAAGCATGGAAAAAACAGTAAAGCTTTACGACAAGGACAGCCATATGTATGAATTTACCGCAAGAGTGATATCCTGCGAGAAAACCGATAAGGGCTTCAAGACAGTTCTGGACAGGACGGCATTCTTTCCCGAGGGCGGCGGACAGTCTGCCGATGTTGGTACTATCAATGGCGTGAAAGTGACCGATGTGCAGATAGACAAGAACGGCATTATCACTCACACTCTCGAAAAGGAGCTTCCCGCAGATACCGAGGTTAAGGGAGTTATCGACAGTGAGATACGCTTCCGCAGAATGCAGAACCATTCGGGCGAGCATATCGTGTCGGGTATCATACATAAGCTGTTCGGCTATAATAACGTGGGCTTTCATATGGGCAGCGAGTTTGTTACTCTCGATCTGGACGGACCCCTTACCAGAGATGACCTTGATAAGGTGGAGCAGCTTGCCAACAGAGCAGTCTGCGAAAATGTGGCTGTCCGCGCTGAATATCCCTCTGCCGAGGTGCTCAGGGATCTTGACTACCGAAGCAAGCTGGATCTTACCGAGGACGTCCGTATCGTCACGATCGAGGGCTATGATGTATGCGCATGCTGTGCTCCCCATGTGGACCGCACCGGCGAGATAGGCGTGATAAAGCTCCTTGATGCGATAAAGTACAAGGGCGGCACGAGGATAAACATGCTCAGCGGCTATGACGCGCTGGAGGATTACAATGCCCGCTACAAGAGCACTGCGGCTATATCTGTTCTGCTGAAATCCAAGCAGAGCGAGATAAAGGAAGCGGTGGAGCGTGTCCTTGAAGAGCTGAGCTTAGAAAAGCAGGCTCAGACCGAGCTGAAAAAACAGCTCATAAAGCTGAAAAAGGCGTCCATTCAGCCTACCGACGGAAATCTCGTTCTGTTCGAGGAAAGCATGGATATGCTGAATCTGCGTATCCTTGTGAACGAGACCATTGAGCTCTGCGGAGGAATATGCGCCGCATTTTCGGGAAACGATACCGACGGATATAACTATGTAATGGCAAGCAAGACCGTTCCCATGAGGGCAAGGTCCAAGGAGATAAACTCCGCTCTGTGCGGCAGAGGCGGCGGCAGCGATGAGATGATACAGGGCAGCGTCAAGGCCTCCGCAGAAGAGATTCGTGCTTACTTTGAAGTGTGACAGAATAAACCTACGAACAAAAAAAACGCCGCAGGGCTTCTGCGGCGGGTTTTTAATGTATTGTATCTGCAGTCTGAAATTAATCAGACATTTTTATTATAGATTATCATAAGTCCTTTAAGTAAAAGTGCGTCATCGAGAATGATCTTTTCAAAACAGAGCGGCACTACCGTTGACGCAAGTCCGCCTGTGGCTACTACCGTGTGGGAAACTCCGCGGGCGGTGTTAATCCGTTGGATAATGCCGTCTATCTGCGCTGCGCTGCCGTAAAGCAGTCCCGATTTCATACAGTCTATCGTATTTGTGCCAATTATCTTTTTCGGCGGGTCAAGGCTCACCTTTGGCAGCTGAGAGGTCTTACCCGTCAGCGAATCCAGCGAGACCTTAAGTCCCGGCATTATCATACCGCCCAGATAGTTCCTGTTCTCGTCGATGACCGAGACGGTATTCGCCGTTCCCATATCAAATATGATAAGGGGCAGGGGATACTCGTTTATTCCCGCAACTGCGTCCACAACGAGGTCGCTTCCCAGCTGAGCGGGATTGTCGATGAGTATGCTAAGTCCCGTTTTTATCCCGGGACCCACCACCATTGCATTTTTTTCGGTCACCTTTTTAATTGCACCCTTAACAGTGAAGGTCACCGAGGGCACTACCGATGAAATTATCGCGCCGTCTATCTCCTTAGGAGAGATACTGTGCAGCTCAAGGATAGTTTTGATGTGTATGCCGTATTCAAGCTCGGTGGCGTCGTGATTTGTGGAGACCCGCTCCACGAAGAGTATCCTATTGTCCGCGCAGCAGCCTATTACGATATTGGTGTTGCCGATGTCGATAGCTATGATCATGAAAAAATCTCCCGATATATGTTATTCTGCCAGTGCTTCCTTGGGACGGCTTTCCTTTCTTATGGGAGCGATGAGCTTCGCTTTAAGAAGGGCAGAGCCTATGGCGCCTGTGAGAATGGTCGATGTGATCATCTCAAACACAGCGTTGATGCCCACAAAGGAGCAGATAAATACCAGTATGTTCCTTCCCGCAATAAGCTCCTGTACGTACTCGGTATTTCCGAAAAGCAGGACCAGCGCTGACATAAAGAACAGCGTGTTCAGAAATGCGGAGAAGAATCCTGTAACAAAGCATGCGGCATATCCATTGAACAGCTTTGAAGCTCCCTTATAGATAAATCCGAGGAGCAGACCGTCCAGCACACGCGGAACGAATCTCTGAATAAAAGCAAGTACGGGGTTTATGCCGAAAAGGATCGCGCCCATTCCGCTGGGAACTCCGATGCCGATGCACTGCAGGAAGCTTAAGATCCCGAAAACGGCTCCCATGGCGGCTCCGCCTACGGGTCCGAGGATCACTGCTGCCAGTGCTACGGGGATGATGTTCAGCGTTATCACAAGAGGTCCGATAGGAACAGAACCTATTGGTGTGAACGAAAAGACGATAATTATCGCCGTCAGCAGACCCATAAGAGCCAGCTGCTTTGTGTCAGGCCTTTTTGTTTTCATATTAATTTTCCTCCTTGTTATTATTCCCGTCATGCGGGATACAATACAATGCCCGGATACAATACTCATTTATTATATCACATTATTCCGCACATTTCAAGTATTATCCGAAATTTCGTCAAAAAAACTGCGGCAGGCAATTATTCATAGAATATCATCTGCATATTCACAAAAAATATATATAAATAAAGTATAATAAAATAGAATTATCTGAAAATTTTAGCTCGCCGTAAGCAGGCCGTTTGCTTATTCTGCCGCAAAGACGAGGCACGAAAGGAATTTAAAGCATGGAATATATCACCCGAGCAGCAGACGTACATCTGAAGTATGTTAAGGAAAAGTATGATGACGAGGGCAGGATAGTGGATTTTGACCTTGATCTCCCCGAGAATTTCAACTACGCATATGATATCATAGATGAGATAGCAAGGCTCGAGCCTGACCGAAAAGCGCTGCTGTGGGTCTCCGAAAACGGCGAGGAAAAAAACTTTACCTACTCCGATCTGTCAAGGCTTTCCAACAAGGCTGCAAATATGTTTCTTGCTCACGGCGTAAAAAAGGGAGATAAGGTCCTTTGCGTGCTCAAGCGCCATTATCAGGTGTACTACACCGTTTTTGCCCTCTGCAAGATAGGCGCGGTGGTCATTCCCGCAACAAATCAGCTCAAGAAAAAGGATCTCACCTACCGCATCGAAAAGAGCGGTGCAAAGTATGTGGTCGCTACCGCAAACGATGCAGTTCCCGAGTATTTTGAAGCTGCAATAGCAGAGTGCGGCGGAGTTACCGAAAAGTTCATCGTAAACGGCTTCCGCGGCGGCTGGACCCACTTCGACAGTGAGGTGGATAAGTATCCCGATACCCTCGAAAGAATAGAAAACAATGTGAACGATGATATGCTCATGTTTTTCTCCTCGGGCACCACGGGCAATCCCAAAATGGTAATGCACGGCTATCACTATCCTGCCGCGCATATTTTCACTGCAAAGCACTGGCATAATTTAAATTCCGAAAGCCTTCATCTGTCCATATCCGACAGCGGCTGGGCGAAGTTCTTCTGGGGCAAGATATACGGACAGATGGCGCTTGGAGCCACCATGTTCGTGTACGATTTCGACCGCTTCCACCCCGATAAGATATTAAACATTATCCAGAAATATAAGATAACCTCACTGTGCTGTCCTCCAACGATGTTGCGGTTCTTTATCCGTGAGGATCTGGATTCCTATGACCTGTCCTCGCTGAAATACGCCACCACCGCAGGCGAGGCGCTCAATCCCGAGGTGTTCAACAAGTTTTACGAGAGCACGGGACTTAAGCTCATGGAGGGCTTCGGTCAGACCGAGACTATCTGCATCATCGGAAATTTCCCGGGAAATGAGCTGCGGCTCGGTTCCATGGGAAAGGCAAATCCCATGTACGAGGTAGTTATCGTGGACGAAAACGACAATATCGCTCCCGTGGGACAGACAGGCGAGATATGCATTCGTCTCAACAACGGCAGGAGCAACTACGGTCTTTTCAAATGCTACTACGGCAGCACCGACAATACAGGACGTGCAAAGCGGGACAACATGTATCACACAGGAGATACCGCCTATGTGGACGAGGACGGCTATTTCTGGTACGTGGGCAGGATAGACGATGTTATCAAGTCCTCGGGCTATCGTATCGGACCCTTTGAGATAGAAAGTATTCTCATGGAGCACCCTGCTGTGCTGGAGGTGGCTGTCACGGGAGTTCCCGACCCTATCAGAGGAACAGTCGTAAAGGCGACGATCGTTCTTACCAATCAGTACAAAAACAAGGGCACCGAAAAGCTCGTGAGAGAGCTGCAGGACTATGTGAAGAACACCACTGCTCCCTATAAATACCCGAGAGTGATAGAATTTGTGGACGAGCTTCCCAAGACCTTCAGCGGAAAGATACGCCGCGCGGAGATACGCGAGAGAGATAAAAAGGCTCTGGAAAATAATTGATCGGCGCTCATATGACACAAAAAACGGCATGCAGTCTGATGGCTGCATGCCGAATTTATGTTTGCCCCGAATGGGCAGTAACTCGGTGGTGAAAGTCCACTACAGACTT
>JBJFHQ010000018.1:20402-22283 GCA_051893755.1 Oscillospiraceae bacterium | reverse complement strand
AATGATGCGGTACAGCTTGATCTCAACGCCGTCGCGCTTTGCATTTTCCTCGGCAACGGGGTCGGGACGTACATTAAAGCCTACGATGATAGCATTGGAAGCATTCGCAAGCATGATATCGCTCTCATTGACAGCGCCTACGCCGCCATGGATAACTCTTACGCGCACTTCCTCGTTGGAGATCTTTTCAAGGGACTGCTTAACAGCCTCAACGGAGCCCTGAACGTCCGCCTTTACGATGATAGGCAGCTCCTTGATCTCGCCCTGTTCGATCTGGCTGAACAGATTGTCGAGGGTGACCTTCTGATACTGCTTGAACTGTTCCTGCTTAGCCTCGTGCTTACGCTGTTCGACCAGCTCTCTTGCAAGGCGCTCGTCCTCAACTGCATTGAAGGTATCGCCTGCGGAGGGAGCCTCGTCAAGACCCGTTATCTCAACAGGATAGGAAGGACCTGCTGCGGTAACAGTCTCGCCCTTGTCGTTGGTCATAACTCTTACACGGCCCACAGATGTGCCTGCGATGATGATATCGCCTGTGTGCAGAGTACCCTTCTGAACCAGCAGAGTAGCGATAGGACCTCTTCCCTTGTCAAGTCTTGCTTCGATAACAGCACCCTTTGCCAGTCTGTCGGGATTAGCCTTAAGCTCGGCAACTTCTGCGACAAGCAGAACATTTTCAAGCAGCTCGTCGATGCCCTCGCCTGTCTTTGCAGATACGGGAACACAGATAACATCGCCGCCCCATTCCTCGGGAACAACGCTGTGTTCGGTGAGCTGCTGCTTTACACGGTCGGGATTTGCGCCGGGCTTATCCATTTTGTTGATAGCAACTATCATGGAAACTCCCGCAGCCTTTGCGTGGTTGATAGCCTCGATCGTCTGAGGCATGATGCCGTCGTCCGCCGCAACTACGAGGATAGCTATATCCGTAACGGAAGCTCCTCTTGCTCTCATGGAGGTGAAAGCCTCATGGCCGGGAGTATCCAGGAAGGTGATGTCGCTGCCCTTGTAATTTACGCGGTACGCACCGATGTGCTGGGTGATTCCGCCCGCCTCGGAGGCAGTAACGTTTGCGTTTCTGATACGGTCAAGAAGGGAGGTCTTACCATGGTCAACGTGACCCATAACTACAACTACGGGAGCTCTTTCCACGCCCTCGCTGTCGTCGTCGGAATCGTCGATAAGACGGTCCTCGATAGTAACGATAACTTCCTTTTCGACCTTAGCGCCCAGCTCCTCTGCCACCAGTGAAGCGGTATCAAAGTCGATGACCTGATTTATGGTGCACATCTCGCCGAGACCCATCAGCTTCTTGATGACCTCGCTGGCTGTGACCTTAAGTCTCGAAGCAAGCTCGGAAACAACTATCTCATCGGGGATAAGCACCTTAAGCTGCTGCTTTCTTGCTCTTTCAAGCTCCAGACGGCGCAGCTTGTCAGCCTCCGACTCCTTCTTTGTGGAATACTTCTGCTTATCTCTCTGAGCGGACTTCTGAGTGAGCTTCTGCTTCTTGGAGAAATTGTCCTTTCCTCTTTTTCCGCCGTTTCCGCCCTGAGAGTTTGCCATGTTCTCGTATCTTTCGTTATACTTGTCGATCTCCACATAGCTTCCTCTTGTATCGACGGTATGGATATGCTGCTGAGTAACAGTACCCTCTCCGAACTTCACATCGAGAGTCTGCTTTTTCTTCTGCTCGCGGGGAGCTTCCTGCTTAACGTCCTTTTTGGACTTTTCGTTTTTCTTGTGTTCGTCTGCCTTCTTCACCTGCTGATTGAATCTTTCCAGCTGTGACTTCTGTTCCTGAACAGGCTTCTTGGCGGACTTATCCTCGGCAGGAGCATTATTCTGCTTAGGCGCAGGCTTTGCCTCTTCCTTTTTCTG
>JBJFHQ010000018.1:0-20302 GCA_051893755.1 Oscillospiraceae bacterium | reverse complement strand
ACAGCCTCAGCCTTCTGCTTAGGCTTATCCTTAGCTGCCTGCTTATTATCCGCAGGCTTTTCCTCGGTCTTTTTCTTCTTTGCGGGAGAGTCCTTCTTGGCGGTCTCCTTCTTAGGCTCTTCCTTTTTCGCGGGAGCCGTTTTCGCCGCAAAATATTCATTAAAGCTGTCCACCTGATTATGCTGGGAATAATATTCCAGCACATAAGTCATTTCCTCGGCGGTAAGACTTGCCGTCGGCTTCTTTACGGAGTCAAGCTCCTTCGCCATAAAATCAATAAGCTCCTGATTTGTTATCCCGAGGTCCTTTGCGACCTCGTTAAGCTTAGCTTTTGACTGCTGCTTTGTACTCATAGGCTTAATACCCTCCATATGTTATGTTCATTCCGAAGCAAGCTCGGTAAATTTTTCTGCAAAACCCTTGTCACATACCGACATGACCGCTGCTTTTTTTCCGATCCCCCCATACATTTCCTCCATGGAAATATCGGTTTTCAGCACGGGCATTTTTTTCTTGTCTGCAAAAAAGCGGACCTCCTTTTCGGTCTTCGGGGAGATATCCGATGCGAGGATCACTACCTCAGCACTGCCATCCCCGATAGATTCCTTGACGGAATCAAATCCGGTCGTGAGCTTAGCTGCTT
The DNA here is from genome assembly GCA_051893755.1 of Oscillospiraceae bacterium. GTDB lineage: Bacteria > Bacillota > Clostridia > Oscillospirales > Ruminococcaceae > RGIG4694. The sequence goes on along the minus strand of JBJFHQ010000018.1, from coordinate 19,659 downwards.
TTCTGCATATCGTGAGCAGGTTCATTATCTTTGTTTTGTTCATTCCTGTTGTGAAAGCTCCTTCTCCATAAGACTGTACACCTCGTCGTCGATGCGGCAGGAAAACGCCTTTTCAAGCCGTCTTGACTTCTTCGCCTTGACAAGACACTCGGCACAGCGGCATATATATGCTCCCCTGCCCGACTTCTTGCCTGTCAGGTCCACGGAAATATCCCCTTCGGGAGACTTCACCACCCGGACCAGCTCCTTTTTCGGCTTCATTTCTCCGCAGCCGAGGCACATTCTCATAGGGATCTTTTTAACTGCGCCCGTCATATCTCTGCGTTCTCTTCCGCTTCGGCATTGCTTTCGGCGGGCTCTTCTTCATTTTCGGCAGGGGGTGCTGTCTCGGGGTTGATGTCGATCTTGTAGCCTGTCAGTCTTGCCGCAAGCTTTGCGTTCTGACCCTTGTTTCCGATAGCCAGCGAAAGCTGATTGTTGGGAACCACTACGCGGCAGGTCTTTTCCTCGCCCTCGCCTATCTCGACCTTCAGCACCTCTGCGGGAGCAAGTGCCTTGGCGATAAATACGGCAGGATCCTCGTCATATACTATAATATCAATTTTCTCGCCGTTTAATTCATTTACTATGCTTGAAATTCTGGAACGCTTGGGTCCGATGCATGCACCCACGGGGTCAACATTGGGGTCCTTTGAGGAAACGGCGATCTTTGTTCTTGCGCCCGCCTCTCTGGAGATAGCGTTGACCTCGACGGTGCCGTCATATATCTCGGGTATCTCAAGCTCGAAGAGACGCTTCACGAACTCCTTGTGGGTACGGGATATCTTGACGGTAGGCTTTCTGTCGCGGTTGAAGATGCCCACAACATACACCTTGATGATATCTCCCACATTCAGGGTCTCTCCGGGTATCATTTCATTCTTGAAGAAATATATCTCATTCTTGTCGATAAGTACGGTAGCATTGCCCGTGTTGGGCTCGATACGGAGCACTGTTGCGGAAACTATGTCGTTTTCCTTGCCCTCGAACTGAGCGATGAGCTTGTTCTTTTCGAATTCCTTGATATCGTGTCTGATAGACTGCTTTGCGTTCTGTGCGGCAACTCTTCCGAAACGTGCGGTAGGCATTTTATATGCGATAACATCGCCCACCATGCAGTTAGGCTCGATAGTCCTTGCCTCGTCGATGTTTATCTCGTTGATGTAGGTAGGCTCGTCGTCCACCACGTTTCTCATGAAGATAACATCAAAAATGCGCTTGTCGGGGTCAACATCTATCCTTGCGAATTCCTCGCAGTCGGGATATTCCCTCTTGACCGCCTTCAGAACGCCCTGCTTTATCTTGTCGATAAGCATTTCCATGGGTATCCCGTTTTCCCGGGAAAGCATCTCCAATGATTCAAAAATCTCGTTATCCATTTTTTCTGATTCCTCCTGATAGTTTTTCATATGTGCAGATCATTTGTTACTCATCTATATCATCGAACAGGTCCTCGTCATCGCAGAGCTTGACGAAGGCCGTATCGGAAAGCTTTACCGTAACTGTTTCGTCCTGCTGATTTACGGCGGTCAGCTCATTATTGTCCCTGTCGAAAGCGGTCATCACGGCGATGAACTCCTTTACGCCGTTCGTTTCCCTGATATATCTTATCCTTATGGGGCAGTCGATGAACTCCTCGAAATGCTCGGGACGGCGGAGCGTCCTCCCCAGTCCGGGCGAGCCCACCTCAAGGATATAGCTCTCGTCGATAGGGTCCTTTTCGTCAAGAGCCTTTGACAGCGGCCTTGACAGATTCTCGCAGTCGTCCATGGATATACCGTCGGGACTGTCGATATACACCCTTAAGTAGTGCAGGGAGCCTTCCTTTTCAAAGACCACATCCCAGATAGAAAGCCCCAGCTCATCGGCGATAGGCTTTGCAATTTCGTACACCTTAGCGGCGGTATTCCCGCCCTTTTTTCCGCTCATCGGCAAACCTCCAAACAAACAAGAAAGACCGGATTGCTCCGATCTTTTGACTAATATCTATGCTGTGTTTATAGTATAACACATATCCTCGGAAAATGCAAGCTTTTTTTGAAAAAATATTGGTTCTCGGGGGATATTTGTGCAATTTAACAAGAGTTTTTCAATTGACACCTATTCACATCGAGGACTCCGTGACGTTGTCCCGTCCTTTTCGGCATGCCTTACGGAACAGCAAAACAAAATGCGTTCCCCATTATCTGCGAACTTATATCCGATATGATTATAGGGACATTCAATATATGCCTTTTCATAGTCACGGATCTCCGCTGTTGGTATCAGAACGATAATGCCGTTCTTTTCAGCAAAACGGGAAAGGAATCTGAATCTGTAGGTCTGCAAGGCAACCTCTCCGCTGTGGAGCCACGGAAAGCACAGTATTTTCTTTCCCTTTAGTATCCCGATGATGCAGGAACACAGATAATGCCAATGTCCCAGACATCTGAACTGCCTGTCCAAAATGAACTCCTCCAGACCGAAGCACCGCACGAGCTTGCTTTCCGTAATACTGCGGCTTCCGAACAGCTTCAGCATTGCTCTGAACTTCATTCTGCTGAACACAGTCCTCTCATCATAGCTTACATAATAGGTCATTTTCCGCAGGTCTTTAAGAGATATGGGCATACCATCGAGGTAAAACCGACCCTCCTGCACGGCAGACAGCTTTCCCTTTGACAGGGCATAGGAGCATATCCAGCCTTCGTCGAAAACATCTCCCGATATAAAATTTATCCCCGTATCAAGCTCCGCCGAATATTCAAAGCAGCTGCTGAGTATCGTCCCCACTGTAGGATGACGGCACTTCTGCACTGTTGTCAGGTCTTCTATTCTCAGCTTCATATTAACACCCTTTCTTTATGTGCTGTCCCTGCCTGATAGAATCATACCATAAATATCTGTCGGTGTCAACCCAAAACAAAAGCGGCTGTCCGAAACAGCCGCAATAATTATCAATTGCAGATAGAGCCGCCGCCCACAACGATATCTCCGTCATAGAAAACGCACGCCTGCCCCGGAGCCGCCGCCCGCACGGGCTCATCGAAGACTATCTTCATTCTGCCGTCCGTTTCGGGGAAAATCGTTGCCGCCTGCTCCCTTGCGGAGTATCTCGTCTTTGCGGTCACCTTCATGGTCTCTGTGACCTCGGGCACCGATATGAGATTCACGTCCCGAAGCATAAGCTCGGTTTTCATAAGCTCCTCGGAGCTGCCCAGCGTCACCGTATTGTCGCGGACATTCTTCTCGGTGACGAAAACAGGCTTTCCGAAGGTCACGCCCAGTCCGCGGCGCTGTCCAATGGTGTAGTTGATGATACCGCTGTGAGTGCCGAGGACATTTCCCTTGCTGTCGATAAAATCCCCCGTTTTCGGAGCATATCCCGTGCACCGTCCGATAAAATCCACATAATTTCCGTCGGGCACAAAGCATATATCCTGACTGTCGGGCTTGTGGGAGTTGACAAGTCCGTATTCCTCAGCAAGCTCACGGACGTGCGCCTTGTCCGTACCGAACAGCGGAAACAGCGTATGTGCAAGCTGCTCCTGAGTGAGAGTATATAACACATAGGTCTGGTCCTTACGTCGGTCGGCAGGCCTCATAAGCAGATATCTCCCACGTTCGGGGTCGAACCTCACATCGGCATAATGTCCCGTGGCGATATAGTCAAAGCCCAGCAGCTGCGCCCTTTTCAGCATGATGTCAAACTTAAGGTGTTTATTGCATAAAATGCAGGGATTGGGCGTCTCACCGCAGATATAGCTTTCCGCAAAGGGAGTCATGACCATTTTCCGAAACTCGGCGGTATAGTTGAAGGTGTAGTGCTCAATGCCTATCCTTCTGCATACGCTTTTTGCATCGTCCACGTCGCTTAAGGAACAGCAGCCGCCCTCCTCGTGGAAGTCCTCGCCCAGATCTTCATTGGTATACAGCCGCATGGTGCAGCCGCTTACATCGTACCCGCGGTTTTTCAGGATAAGCGCCGCCGCAGAGCTGTCCACTCCGCCGCTCATGCCCACAAGGACCTTTTTGCTCATGTTATCGCTCCTTTGCAGTAAATCGTAAAAATCCGTCTTACCGAAGCAAGACGGATCATTAATATGTGTTTCAGCTTAGTGAGGTATGATACTCAGCAGAACGCCTGCCGCAACAGCTGAGCCGATAACGCCCGCAACGTTGGGTCCCATAGCGTTCATAAGCAGGAAGTTTGTGGGGTCGTACTCCGCGCCCACCTTCTGGGAGATACGCGCAGCCATAGGCACCGCAGATACACCTGCAGAACCGATAAGGGGATTTACCTTGCCCTTTGTAACAACGTACATGATCTTGCCGAAGAGCACGCCGCATGCTGTACCGAGGCAGAATGCAACGACTCCGAGAAGGATGACCTTTAAGAAAGCCATGCTGATGACCTTGTCGGCTGTGGTGGTAGCACCTACAGAAACGCCCAGCAGGATAGTTACAATGTTCATAAGCTCGTTCTGCGCAGTCTTTACCAGTCTCTCGCAGACGCCGCTCTCCTTAAGGAGATTGCCCAGCATCAGCATGCCGACCAGTGTTGTTGCGTCGGGAACCAGAAGTGCGATAACGATAGTTACAAGAATGGGGAAGATTATCTTTTCCGTCTTGGAAACGGGACGGAGAGAATCCATTCTTACGAGGCGTTCCTTCTGAGTAGTGAGCGCCTTCATGATAGGAGGCTGGATAACAGGAACAAGTGCCATGTAGGTATACGCCGCAAGTGCGATAGTACCCGTATCAACGGAGAAGCCTCCGCCGTTTAACAGCTGGCTGGACACAAAGATAGATGTAGGACCGTCCGCACCGCCGATGATAGCGATAGAGCCTGCCTCGCGGTCACTAAATCCCAGAAGAGCAGCTCCCACGAAGGTGAAGAAGATACCGCCCTGTGCGGCAGCTCCCAGCAGGAAGCTCTTGGGGTTTGCGATAAGGGGAGCAAAGTCTGTCATACAGCCAATGCCCAGGAATATCAGCGGCGGGAATATCTCGAATTTTACGCCTATGTAAAAGACGTCCAATAGTCCGCCCTTTTTGAATATATCTCCGAGAGCGATATCGGTGCCTGCGAAGAGCTCGGGGTGATACATATTTGAGTTCGGAAGGTTTGTCAGCAGCATACCGAATGCTATCGGCAGCAGCAGAAGGGGTTCAAACTGTTTTTTGATTGCAAGGTACATAAACACGAAGGAAATAAGTATCATTACTCCCTGCTGCCATGTAAGATTTGCAAGACCTGACTCTTCAGCCAGCGTACCCAATGTTTCTAAAAAATACTCTAACATCTATAGATTTCCTTTCTATCAGTTTTCCTGCAAAATCAGAATGGTCTTGTGTTTTCGGCAGCGCCTGCATTGCCCCATGCGCCTCTGCGGGAGCCTCCGCTGCGCTTTATGCCTGTGAGCCTGAAGGTCTTTCCCGATTCTGCGCCCATTGCAGCCACAGCAGCCGCGATCACGGCAACCACCTCATCGCTGATACCGTCCTCAACAACGGGAGCAGGTGCAGCCTTAGGTGCGGGAGCAGCCTTAAGTTCCTCCTTAGGTGCGGGTGCAGCCTTCTTCTTATTTGCTCCGTTAATGGCCTTGAATACCTTATCCATGAGCCATACGAACAGAATAAGAAGAACAAGTGCAAGGAATACGATAGAGATTCCGGAAAGAACGACCGAACCTACATATGTTCCGTCCATCTGCATATTATCTACAACTCCTTTTTCATGATTTGTATATTTTCTGCGTAATATGAAAAACAATTCAAATTACACCATTCTATAATATTATACCTCATTTTTCAAGAAAAAGCAATAACTATTCGGAATTTATTTTGACAATTTATAAAATATATTTTGAAATTTATATTAATTTTATCTCTCGGTCCATGCTTTCGAGCATTAATATTTTATTCACACATGCGTTGTAAAAGTATTGTATAATATTTCTGACCGAAAACATCACACAGGAGGTAAATTATGGAAGATAACATAACAATAATTGAAAAGCTGCTGGACGATTTAGTTGACTATCTGCCCACCCTCGGCTCGGCGGCGCTGCTTCTGCTCATCGGACTTATCGTCAAGAAGATAGTTCTGTCCATTCTTAACAGAGGGCTGGAAAAAAGCCGTCTCGACAAGACGATCCACGGATTTGTCAGGTCTGCGGCGGATATACTTATTACTATACTTATCGTTATAATAGTGCTTTCCACTATGGGGATACCCATGACGTCCATGATCGCCGTGCTCAGCGCTGCGGGACTTGCTATCAGCCTTGCGCTGCAGAACAGCCTCTCAAATGTGGCAGGCGGATTCATAATACTCTTCTCCCACCCCTTCAAGGCCGGCGACTATATCTCCGCTGCGGGCGTTGAGGGCACTGTCGAGGAGATCACCGTCATCAACACGAAAATAACGACGATCGACAACAAAGCGGTCTATATCCCCAACGGCACGCTTGCGGGCGCTACCGTCACCAATTACACTCACGAACAGCTTCGCCGCGTTGACCTGACCTTTTCCGTTTCCTACGAGGACGATCCGCAGAAAGCAATTGCCGTTATCTCGGAGGTCTGCAAAAATCACCCGAAGGTGCTGTCCGAGCCTGCGCCTCTCGTGAGGATAATCGAGCTTGCTTCCAGCTCGGTAGATATCGTCTCCCGCACATGGGTGAACTCCGCCGACTACTGGGACGTGTACTTTGACCTCATCGAGCAGGTAAAGGCTGCCTTTGACGAGAACAACATCACCATACCCTACAACCATATCAACGTTCACAATATCAAGGACTGATTAGTTTAGCACTCTATATTATCAACTGTTAGCACTCTCACACAGAGAGTGCTAATTTTCATCTCATTTTCACAATAACGTAATTTTTTCACCATATAAGGGCATTATTATATAGACATAAAGAAAAAGAAAGGGTGTTACCGATGGAGAACATATCATCAGAAGCACATTCAACACAACAAAAATAATCTAAATATTGGAGGAATCATTATGTTTGGACTTACACCTTATGAAAGACAGTTTTTCGCACCGTTCTTCGGAGAATTTGAAAAGGCTTCAAATTCTCCCGGACTCCCCGGCTTCAAGACCGATATCAAGGATACCGGCGACAGCTACGTTATCGAAGCTGAGCTTCCCGGCTTCAGAAAAGAGGACATCAAGATCGACATCAACGGCGACAGCATGACTATCTGTGCAGAAAACACCAAGACCACCGAGGAAAAGGACGACAGCAGCTATATCCGCCGTGAGCGCACCTTCGGCTCCGTGGCTCGCACCTTCGACATCAGCGAGATACGCTCCGCCGATATCACAGCCGCTTTTGAGAATGGTATCCTTACCCTTACACTTCCCAAAAAGCAGGCTTGTCCGCCCGCAAACCGCAGACTTGAGATCAAGTGACCTCATCTGCCGACAAAATAGATATTCATAATTTTTAAGGAGGAATTTATATGTTTGGAATTATGCCTTATGAGAAAAAGTTTTTCGACCCGTTCTTCGGCGACTTTGACAAAGCATTTAATTCGTCCGCACTGCCCGGCTTCAAAACCGACGTAAAGGATACGGGCGACAGCTACATCATTGAATCCGAGCTTCCCGGCTTCAAGAAGGAGGACATCAAGATAGACATCAATGGCGACGTAATGACCATTTCGGCAGAGAACACCCGCACCGCCGAGGAAAAGGACGAAAACGGCAGCTATATCCGCCGTGAGCGCACCTTCGGCTCCGTCGCAAGGACCTTTGACATCAGCGATATACGCTCCGAGGACATTTCCGCGTCCTACAATGACGGAGTGCTCACCCTGAATCTCCCCAAGAAAACTGCCACCGAACCCGAGGTCCGCAGACTGGAGATCAGATAATTATATATCATGCTAACGGCATAGCATAAAAAAGCAGGAAACAACAAGCCTAACAGCTTCTTGTTTCCTGCTTTTGATTTTCGGTCGGGTATGAACTCAGCCTTCGGACTTCAACTTTGCAAAGCACTCGCTGCAGTATACGGGGCGATCCTCTCTGGGTCTGAAAGGAACTCTTGCGATCTTGCCGCAGGAAGCGCATGTAGCCTCGAACATTTCTCTCTCAGCTCTTGCACCGTTCTTTCTTGCGTCGCGGCATGCCTTGCAGCGCTGGGGCTCGTTTACAAAGCCCTTCTCAGCATAGAATTCCTGCTCGCCGGCAGTGAAAACGAACTCATTTCCGCATTCTTTGCATACTAATGTCTTGTCTTCGTACATTTTATTTTCCCTCGCTTAAAAAATTTTTGGACCTGAGGACGGATTCACACCGACACCTTTGATAAAACAACGCTCTTAGATTTAAGCTACTTGGTCATATAGATTTGAAAAAAAGACTATTCTCCGTACAGTTTTTTCAGCTTGCGTCTCACACGCTGCACGGCATTATCCACCGATTTTTCCGAAACCCCCAGTGTTTTTGCGATGCTGCCGCAGGAAGCCCCCTCCAGATACAGTCTGAAAATGCTGTATTCCTTTTCGGAAAGAAGCTCTGCCATTTCGGCATCAAGCTCCCGCTCCAGAATGATAGTCTCGGGGGTATGGTCGTCGGTCACATCGAGATACTCCTCCGCCACAGGCTGGATATGCTTGTCGGCAGAGCGGAGAACGGAGATCATCCTGTTGGTAACGCACACTGAGATATAGGACGAAAAGCTTCTGCACTTCTGTGCGTCAAAGGACTTCACCGCGCGAAACGCCGCAAGATATGCCTCCGATTCAAGATCGTCCTTCGAGACCTTATCGCAGGCAAACTCTGCCGCCCGTGCTCGTATCAGCGGAGTATATCTTCCGATAAGCTCCTCGGCGTACTCGGATCTCTGGGGATATTTGTTTGACAAAGCCGCAAGCTCCATATCGGATAATCCGCTCAGATCTTCGGCAGGATTAATATTTTTGTTGGTGCGCATACACTATCCCCGGGACCTCTCAAACAGTCTTATTTCTTATATTTTACATTTCTTTTTTCCATTTGTCAAGAGAATTTAATAGTTTTTAATGAAAATAGATATTTTTTGTTAATAATAATTAAATGGATTGCCGTTATTTCAGCAAATTCAACAAGCCGAAAATGTCAGTTCTTCCCACAAATAGTCAAAAAGTGCGGCACAGAAACTCCATGCCGCACACAACTATCAGTTAATGTATAATGAATCGGGACCGCACCAAAGCAAGCCTTCTTCATATCACAGAGAGCTTATTTATGCTTGTACATACTCTTGCCGTCCGGAGGAGAAGATATCTCCGCCGCTGCAGTCATCGGCGACTGTCAGAGGGAATTTGCGGATCTCGAGCCGTTTTACCGACTCGCAGCCCAGATCCTCAAAGGCAACGACCTCGCAGCTCTTGATGCAGCCGCACGCCAGCGCCCCTGCACCTCCGATAGCACAAAGATACACAGCCTTATTGCGGACCACCGCCTTGCGGACCTCTTCATTCCGCTCGCCCTTGCCGATCATAGCGCACAGCCCCAGATCCAGCAGCCTCGGCGCAAACTTGTCCATTCTGCTCGCCGTTGTGGGCCCGCAGGAGCCTATAGGCATGCCCTCGGGCGCAGGCGTGGGACCCGCGTAATAAATGACAGCGTCCTTTATATCCACGGGAAGAGGCTTGCCCTCGTCAAGGAGCGCGTTGAAGCGCTTATGTGCAGCATCTCTTGCGGTATATATTGTGCCGCTGAGCAGCACCTTATCTCCCGCCTTGAGCTTATCGCAGTATGTACGCAGCTCGTCAACAGTCAGATCATATATTTTTGCCATGAGACCAAACTCTCCGTCAGATCACTTAGTCTTGGGATTTATCTCGTCAGAACCGCCTCTGGACGCCTCTGCTTCGATGTCCTTAGCCATCTTTTCGATCTCGCTGAGGTCGAAGGTGAACTTAGGCGCAGGCTTGGGAGCAGCAGCTGCCTGCTGTCTTGCAACGGGAGGGATAGGTCTGGGAGCAGGCTTGGGAGCCTCCTCCTTGGGAGCAGAAGCAGCTGCAGCGGGAGCTGCGGCAGGTCTCGGGGGAACAGGCTGTCTTGCGGCAGGCTTTTCGGGAGCGCGGGGAGCCGCATGCTCCAGAGAAGCGGGTATCTTGCCGTTCTTGAAGAACTCGGCAGACTCCTCGATAGTGGAGTGAGTGTTGTCGATCTTAGCCACAGCGTCGGAATGGAACGCCTCGATAGCAGCCTTGATAGAAGCGATCTTATTGTCCATTTCGGAGACCTCTGCGAGAACGAGAGCCTTCATCTCGGCAGCGGCAGCCTTCATCTCGGCAGACTTGTCCTCTGCGTCGGCAATAATTGCGGAGGACTTGTCCTCTGCATCGGTAATGAGCTTGTTAGCCTTTTCATCGGCAGTCTTTACGATAGTCGAAGCCTTGGAGTTAGCGTCATCAACGACCTGATTAGCCAGCTTCTTGGCATCCTCGTCCATTTTCTGAGCATTTGCCTTAGCCTGATTTACGATAGTGTTGGCAGTCTTCTGAGCCTCAATAAATACGTTGCTGAGGTCCATAGCGCTCGTATCGGTGGAAGCGGCAGCAGCCTTGTTCTTTGCATCTACCAGCTGATTTTCGAGATCGGCATTCTTAGCCTTCAGCTCTTCGATCTCCTTATCCTTGGCGTTGCAGCTTTCCTCCATATCCTTCATCTGCATTTTCAGATTATCGTTGTTAGCCTGAAGATCGGCGATCTTCTTCTTATCCTCTTCGAGAAGCTTCTCATATTTTTCGGCGTCGGAGCTGTTTCCGCCGCTCTCTGCGAGAAGATTTGTCTTCTGATCAAGCTCTTCCTGAAGCGTGTAAATTTTTGTATTAAGCTCGTCTACATAGTTAAGCACGTCTTTTTTATCAAATCCGCCGAAGCTGACAGTTTTGAGAAATCCTGTTCCGTCCATCGTGAATACCTCCATATGGTAAAATAATCGCCGCAGGTAGTAATACACAACTGTATATTAATCCTACATTATAACTGTATTTTAATTATATCACAACAAGCGGAAAACATCAAGGAATATTTCTAAAAATATTTTAACAAAAAATTGCTAAAAATTTTGTTATATTTGATAGTTTAAACGTTTTCGGGCATTTTCCCCGAAGCAAAACTGTAATTATTGCACAAAACAACATCTAAGAATCTTAAAAAATCGCAGTTTTTTCGATGTGGCTCGCCCTTACTCGTCACCCTTGATATATGCGGCTATCTTCTCGATAAGCTCTGCAATATAGAGCTTCGCTTCTATCCTGTCGGGGTCCTTCAGCATCTCTTCTTCCTCATCGGAGATGTATTCGCCGCATTCATCGAACAGCTCATCCTCGGACTTGTCCGCAAAGCAGGGCAGGCACAGCGGCGGATACATCACGCACCACCAGTTATGCCCCTCTCCGCTGCCGAGGGTTATCCGCAGAGCGGTATAATCCCCCTCGGGCACGGTAAGATCGCCGTAGACACGCTTGTCAAAGTGCATTTCGGCAAGCTGTGCCTTGGACGTGTAGTCAAAGCCGTTTTCGGAAAGCACCTCATCGGCGATAGCTTCAAACTCATCAAGGTTGTCCCTCGCTGCGGCGAGGACCTCCTCACGGGTGGTGCAGTCTGCGAAGATATCCTCCGAGCGGCTGATAAGCTCGTCACGGACGGCGAGCTTTATCTCCTGGTCCTCGTCGGAATCGGAATTTGCGGGGATATGCAGCCGAAGTACATTCCGGGTGATATTTTCATAATGTTCGTACACGTCGCAGACCGACGCGCAGAGCAGCGACAGGATAAGGCCTGCGGCTGCGGCAAGTGTTTTTGCATCTATTCTTTTCATATGAGCTTCTCCTTGTACAATATGTATTTATCTTCTGTTCCAATTATTGGCTTTTATAACCATTTTATTCAAATTTTTTGAACTTTTTTATTTTTTTCGAAAAACCTATTGACATTTTGAAATATGCGTGATATAATAATAAAGCATTAACCGAGAGGAACAAATCCTCAAAGTTCGATGTGTGCTGTTTTAGCTCAGTTGGTAGAGCACATCCTTGGTAAGGATGAGGTCGTCAGTTCAAATCTGATAAACAGCTCCAAGAACCTCGGGACCCATTTTGGTCTCGAGGTTCTTTTTTTGCATAGTTTCGCCGAATTATGTAAAAATTTATTAAAAACATATTGACAAATTAACAATAATATGGTATACTTGCTTTATCGGCAATACGCAGAAAATTACGGGGAAATGACGGTGCGGCGCACAGATGTCAGAAATTATCGTCCCCGACAGAAAACTCACTTTCTGTCGGGGGCTTTTTCATATCCGACTTTCCCGGCGAAAAAATCATCCGGAGGAGATCCTATGAACTTAAACGGCATTGACTATGATACCTATTTCAAAAACTATCCCGACAAAAACGGCTACTTCGGCAAATACGGCGGAGCTTATATCCCCGATGAGCTGAAAAAGGCTATGGACGAAATAACCGAGGCTTACTTCACTATCTGCAAATCCAGCAAATTTATCGGCGAGCTCCGCAGGATACGCCGCGAATTTCAGGGCAGACCTACTCCCATTTCCTACCTTGAACGCCTCTCCAACAGCCTCGGACATGTTCAGCTCTACGTTAAGCGCGAGGACCTGAACCACTCCGGCGCTCACAAGCTCAATCACTGCATGGGCGAGGCTCTTCTTGCAAAATATATGGGCAAGAAAAAAGTCATCGCAGAAACAGGCGCAGGTCAGCACGGCGTTGCTCTTGCTACCGCTGCCGCTTATTTCGGTCTTGAATGTGACATCTACATGGGCGCGGTCGATATCAAAAAACAGGCTCCCAATGTTGCAAGAATGAAGATACTCGGCGCAAACGTCATCGAGGTCACCGACGGACTTGCTACCCTTAAGGAAGCCGTTGACGCAGCCTTCGCAGCTTACAGCAGGGAATACAAGGACTGCATCTACTGTATCGGCTCCGTTGTGGGTCCGCACCCCTTCCCCATGATGGTACGCGATTTCCAGAGCGTTGTCGGCATTGAGGCAAGAGAACAGTTCATCGAAATGACCGGCGAGCTCCCAGATGCTGTTGTTGCATGCGTGGGCGGCGGCTCAAATGCCATGGGCATGTTCTCGGGCTTCTTAAATGACCCCGTTGATATCTACGGCGTAGAGCCTCTCGGCAGAGGCCCCGCTCTCGGCGATCACGCCGCAAGCCTTAAATACGGCACAGAGGGCATTATGCACGGCTTCAACAGCATCATGCTCAAGGACGAAAACGGTGACCCTGCTCCCGTTTACTCCGTGGCAAGCGGTCTGGACTATCCCTCCTCGGGTCCCGAGCATGCCTTCCTCCGCGACGCGGGCAGAGTAAAGTACGACGTTGTCACCGACGACGAGACTATCGACGCTTTCTTCACACTCTCCAGAATGGAGGGCATTATCCCCGCTATCGAAAGCTCACACGCAGTTGCATATGCTATCAAGCTGGCAAAGCAGATGGAAAAGGGCTCCGTTCTTATCAACCTCTCCGGCAGAGGCGACAAGGATATGGACTACATAATCGAAAAATACGGTATCAGATAATATATCCCACAAAATCAACGGGACTGCCGCAATATACACGGCAGTCCCGTTTTTTCGCCTATTCGCAGAATCTGCTTTCCAGCATCGTCACCGCATCGCTCCGTGAGATACCCAGCGAATACGCCACCTCGCCGCTTACCGACCTCATGGTGCTCTGCAGCAGATTTTCCTCATAGGAATACATGTATTTTCCGTGCTTATGCCGCTCCGCCTTCTTCACGAACAGCGATTTCAGCAGCGCCGTTAGCTCGGGGATATCTCCCTCGGAGAGTATCTCTCCGAAATGCTTTCTCCGCTCCCTGCTGTCCTCTATCCACACGCTTTCCATATCCTTGATGCTCATAAGCAGCCCCTCTGCCTGCTCCTTTGTCATGGGAGCGCGGAGCCTTGCCTTATCCTCGGGGACAAATATGGAAAGGGTCTTTTCAAAAATGGGGATAAGCTTGTAGAATTTCGTGCCGCTGCGGTCTTCCTCCGCCGCAAGGGTGCATACTCCATTGGTCTTGTACACGTAGTCATTTCCGATCTTTGGCATTATTGACCTTCCTTTCCGAGCTTTTTAAGCCTGATTTTTCCGATTTCCTTATACTATTATTATATAGCTTTTTCCGAAAAATTGTAATATGCGGTTTGAATAAAAAATACCCGATGTTATTTTGTGCAAATTTGACAAATAGATTGTTTTTATTCAAACAAATTTCTGTATGAGAAATTCTTCTCCTTTCATTGACAAAGAAAAAATATTGTTGTATAATCTACATAGATTGTTTGAATGAAAACAATTTTAAAGGAGGTGTTTTCTGTGAATGACCGCGATAAGGACAGGATCGGCTGCGTTATCAAAAATGCCGATCTGGAGATCAAACGTACTATGCTGTTCCTGCTCAGAAACGACGGCATCGACGAGGTGACCGCCACCCACGGCTTTATTCTGGGATATCTTTCGGACCACAGCGACAGGGACGTCTTTCAGAGGGACCTTGAGGCACATCTGAAAATAGGCAGGTCAAGCGTCACGACTGTGCTCAATCTTATGGAGAAAAACGGCTATGTGACACGAAGTCTCGTGGATAAGGACGCAAGGCTCCGCAAGATATCTCTGACCGAAAAGGGCCGTGCAATGGATATCCGTATACGGAAGATCATCGACAGAATGGAAAGCTCTCTGCTGGACGGATTGTCCGAAGAGGAACGCTCGCAGCTGTATGAGCTTATCGAAAGGGTCCGCAGCAACGCCCAGAAACAGCGCAGCAGGGACGACTGAAGGCTGCCCTCTGCATATATTGCTCCCCCAATTAACTTTTGAATTTTCTGCTTGTCCCGCTGCCGAAATCCGTCGTCATAAAACCTTGAAATATCCGCATATTCCTGCGGTTTTATTCCTAGGCTTTCGACAGCGGTCCTGCGCATAAAACTTCATTAGTTAATTGGCGGAGCAATAGCAAGACTATTTTTTAAAGAAAGGAAATGATAACACATGATAAAAACTCTGGCAGCGCAGATCAAGGAATTTAAGCGCTCGTCCATATTAACTCCGATATGCATGATACTTGAAGTTATTATGGAAATGATAATCCCTCTGCTTATGGCAAAGATCATCGACAACGGTATCCAGACAGGCGATATGAACGCTATTATCACCTCGGGTCTCGGAATGATAGGCTGCGCGGCTGTTGGTCTGGCAGCAGGCGTCGGAGGAGCTTATTTCGGCGCAGACGCTTCCACAGGCTTCGCCCGCAATCTGAGACAGGCTATGTTTGAAAAGATACAGACCTTCTCTTTCTCGAATATCGACAAATTCTCTACAGCGGGACTCGTTACCCGTCTTACCACCGACGTTACCAATCTGCAGAATTCATATCAGATGCTTCTCAGAATGGCATTCAGAGCTCCCGTTACCATAATCGTTGCAATGGTTATGGCTTTTTCGATAAATTCTGAGCTTGCTATGGTTTACCTTGTGGCAGTTATTATTCTCGGCCTCATTATCGGTTGTATCATTGGAAAGGTAAACAACTACTTTAATCAGGTGTTTAAAAAGTACGACGACCTCAACGCCAGCGTTCAGGAAAACGTGTCAGCTATCAGAGTCGTAAAGGCTTACGTCCGTGAGGATCACGAAAAGGAAAAATTCACTAAGGCAAACAACAATATCTACAAGATGTTCGTCAAGGCGGAAAGCATCATCGCTCTGAACAACCCCGTTATGATGATAACCGTTTACACCTGCATACTGCTCATCTCATGGCTGGGCGCAAAGCTTATCGTTTCTACGGGCAATACCACGTTTACAACGGGAAATCTGACCAGCATGCTCTACTACTGCATGAATATCCTCATGAGCCTTATGATGCTCTCCATGATATTTGTTATGGTCTCGATGTCCATTGCCAGCGCAAAGCGTATCGCAGAGGTCATCGATGAGGAAAGCGATATCGTCAACCCCGAAAAGCCTATCATGACTATCCCCGACGGCAGCATCCGCTTCGATAACGTGAGCTTTGCTTACAAAAGCGGCACAGGCGAAAATGTGCTGAACAATATCAGCATCGACATAAGATCGGGCGAGACTATCGGCATTATCGGCGGAACGGGAAGCTCCAAGTCCACTCTCGTCAACCTGATAAGCCGCCTGTACGATGTCACCGAGGGAGCTGTCTATGTGGGCGGAAACGATGTCCGCGCATATGATCTGGACGTTCTCCGCAGCGGAGTTTCCGTGGTGCTCCAGAAAAACGTGCTCTTCTCGGGAACTATCCTCGACAATCTCCGCTGGGGCGACGAAACCGCCTCCGAGGAGGAATGCATTCACGCCTGCAAGCTTGCCTGCGCCGATGAATTTATCGAGAAAATGCCCGATAAGTACAATACATACATCGAACAGGGCGGCTCTAACGTATCGGGCGGTCAGAAGCAGCGTCTGTGCATCGCACGAGCTCTGCTGAAAAAGCCTAAGGTGCTTATCCTTGACGACAGCACCAGCGCAGTCGATACCGCTACCGATGCAAAGATACGCAAAGCCTTTGCCGAGGAGATACCCGGCACTACAAAGCTTATCATCGCACAGAGAATATCATCTGTGCAGAATGCCGACAGGATAATCGTCCTTGATGACGGTAAGATATCCGGCTTCGGCACTCATGACGAGCTTATGGCTTCAAATGAGATATACCGCGATGTCTACGAGTCCCAGACTCAGGGCGGCGGCGACTTCGACGAAAAGAAATAAGAAAGGAGAGATACTAATGGCACAGCAGAAGGTCAGAGAGGTAAAGGGTCCCCACGGCGGTCCTCCCAGAGGCATGAAGGCGCCCAAAGTGGAAAACCCCGGAAAGCTCCTCGCAAGACTTATGAAATACATCACCAAGGATTACCTTATTCATGTTATCATCGTGGTGATATGCATATTCGTTTCGGTCATCGCAAACGTTCAGGGAAATCTTTTCACAAAGAATCTTATCGACGACTATATCACTCCCCTGCTCCTCAGCGATAACCCCGATTTTACAAACCTGGCAAACGCTATCGGAAGAGTTGCGGTGTTCTATCTCATAGGCGCACTGTCCTCCTTTGCGTACTCACGCATCATGGTCAACGTGTCACAGGGTACCCTTCGGAATATCCGTCAGGATATGTTCACTCACATGGAGAGCCTTCCTATCAAATACTTCGACACCCACGCTCACGGCGATATCATGTCCACCTACACCAACGATATCGACACTCTCCGCCAGATGATAAGCCAGAGCATGCCCCAGCTTTTAAACTGCTCCATTACCATAGTCAGCGTGCTTGTCAGCATGATCATTTTAAGTGTTCCCCTTACTGTTGTTACACTGATAATGGTGGGACTTATGCTGCTTATCACGGGAAAGCTTGCCGCAAAGAGCGGAAAGTTCTTCGCACAGCAGCAGCGTGACCTCGGTAAGCTAAACGGCTACATCGAGGAAATGATGGAGGGTCAGAAGGTAGTTAAGGTATTCTGCCACGAGGACCGGTGCGTCAAGGATTTCAGCGAGCTCAACAGCAACCTGTTCCACAGCGCAAACAGCGCAAACAAGTTCTCCAACGCCTTAGGCCCCATAAACGGACAGCTCGGTCACTTAAGCTACGTGGTATGCGCTATCGTGGGCGGATTCCTCGTCACCAACAATATCAGCGGTCTTACCGTCGGCGGACTGGTAAGCTTCCTCACCTTCAATAAGAGCTTCAACATGCCCATTAATCAGGTCAGCCAGCAGTTCAACTCCATTATCATGGCACTTGCGGGCGCGGACAGAGTGTTTAAGCTCATCGACGAGCAGCCCGAGACCGACGACGGATACGTTACCCTCGTCAACGCAAAGAAGGAAAACGGCGTTCTCACCGAGACTCCCGAGCGCACCGGAATGTGGGCATGGAAGCATTATCATGCCGCAGAAAACACCACCGAGTACATCGAGCTTAAGGGCGACGTTGTGTTCGACGATGTGGACTTCGGATATACTCCCGATAAGATAGTGCTGCATAATGTTGACCTGTTCGCAACTCCCGGCCAGAAGATAGCCTTCGTCGGAAGCACAGGAGCCGGAAAGACCACTATCACAAATCTTATCAACCGTTTCTACGACATTCAGGACGGAAAGATACGCTACGACGGCATCAATATCAACAAGATAAAGAAGGCCGATCTTCGTCACAGCTTAGGCATAGTTCTTCAGGACACCCACCTTTTCACGGGAACGGTAAAGGAGAATATCCGCTACGGAAAGCTTGACGCCACCGACGAGGAGGTCGTTGCAGCAGCAAAGCTTGCCAATGCGGACAGCTTTATCAGACATCTTCCCGACGGCTACGATACCATGCTCACAGGCGACGGAGCTAACCTCAGTCAGGGACAGCGCCAGCTGCTCGCCATTGCAAGAGCTGCGATAGCGGATCCTCCCGTGCTTATCCTCGACGAGGCGACGAGCTCCATTGATACGAGGACCGAGCGCATCGTTCAGGACGGCATGGATAAGCTGATGAAGGGAAGGACCACCTTTGTCATTGCTCACCGTCTCTCCACCGTCAAGAACAGCGACTGCATCATCGTTCTTGAACAGGGACGCATCATTGAACGGGGAAGCCATGACAAGCTTATCGAGCAGAAGGGCAAATATTACAGCCTTTACACCGGTAATTTCGCGGAAAACAGCTGATCAGTTTACAGTTTACAGTCAAAAGGGCTCCTTGCGGGGGCCCTTTTTTCGTACGATCATTATTGACAAAACCGTTCGATTCATGTATAATATTATCAGAGGAATATATATTATTGTAAGGAGGCTTGCTTATGTCGATAACAGCTACAGAATTAAAGATGAATTTAGGCAAATATCTTACGCTTGCGGAAACCGAAGATATTTTCATCACTAAAAACGGCAAGGTAGTTGCAAAGCTATCAAATCCAAATGCAGACCGCGTTAAGATGGCAAAATCTCTCCTTGGTATTATTCCTGCTGATATTACCCTTGAAGAGGCACGGGCGGAAAGGACAGACAAAATATGAAAGCGGTCATTGACACCTGCGTAGTAATTGATGTCCTTCAGAAGCGTGAGCCATTCTGCAATACTGCTATGGATATTTTTCTGGCGGTTTCAAACCGTCAGTTTATTGGGATACTTACTGCCAAATCAATTACGGATATCCACTATATCCTTCACAGGAGCCTGCACAATGAAAATGAGACCCGAAAAGCCGTAAGTACTCTTTTCACACTTTTTTCCGTTGCTGACACTCTTGCGTCAGATTGTCAGAACGCTCTTTCATCTTCCATAAATGATTACGAGAATGCCGTAATGTCGGAAACAGCATACAGACTTGATGCCGACTATATAATTACCCGTAATAAAAAGGATTATGTAAAATCTTCGGTCCCCGTACTCTCCCCCGATGAATTTCTTGAACTGCTGAAAAAAGAACAAAATCTATAAATAAGCGGCAGACTACAGAATCTCAAAAATTCTGCGGTCTGCCGCTTGATTTTTTATTTAGAACCTGTCCACATAGGCGTATACGCACGTCTTTTCGGCAAATTTTGCC
>JBJFHQ010000017.1:0-4946 GCA_051893755.1 Oscillospiraceae bacterium | reverse complement strand
TTTCGTCAGCGGGGCAAGCAGAAAATTCAATAGTTAATTGGGGGAGCAATAGTATAAAAGGAGCGTTTATATGGAACTCATTACCCGCGGAAATTCCTCACCCTATGGAAAGGTACGGGTATATCTCACCGGATATTCAAAGGATATTCCGAAATATATCGGTCCCCTTGCAAAAATGCTGCTCGACCGCCGCAACTGCGCCGTTTATTATGATAAGGAGCAAAGGCAGTACAGTGCAGACAGTCTCAGCACCATGAACCTTGCAGTTATCGCTGTGACAAGGAGCATGCTTTGCTCCGATGATCCTGTATTCACAGAGATATTCGGTCTGTTACGAAGCTCCAATATACCTGTGCTGCCCATTCTGACGGAAAAGCTCGGCAGCGATGAGATGCTGCAGATAAACCGTAAGCTCGGAGAAATACAGTGTCTCGATCCCGACCCCACCAACGATACCGGGATATCCTTCGGTGAAAAGCTCGAAAATTATCTGAACAGCGTACTTGTAAAAGACGACTATATCAGCAGGATAAAGGAAGCCTTTGACGCTTATATCTTCATCAGCTACCGAAGAAAGGACAGAGAACATGCCGATCATCTGATAGACATTATCCGCCGCGACCCCTCTCTTCGGGATATTGCCGTCTGGTATGACGAATTTCTCGTACCGGGCGAAAACTTTGATGATTCCATTAAGAAAGCACTGGAAAAAAGCGATCTTTTTGTATTGAATGTCACCCCCAGTCTCAATGAAGATAATTATATCCAGAATATTGAATATCCTCTTGCCAGGAACATCGGCAAAAAGATACTTCCCGTTGAGATGGTGAAGACCGATAAGGCTGAGCTGAACAGCCGATATGACGATCTGCCCGAATGTATACCCTGCAGCGAAAAAACAATAAATGAACATATTCTTCAGGATCTCAGCGCCATCATCAGAAAGCAGGATGACAGCGACCCTGTACATAATTTCTTTATCGGGCTTGCATACCTTTACGGCATAGACACAAAAAAAGACTTTGGACTTGCGGTGCAGCTGATAACAGACTCTGCAAAAAAAGGCGTTCCGGAAGCAATGAAGCAGCTTTCCGGCATGTATCTGACGGGAAACTGCATCGAAAAGGAGCTTCATGCCGCTGCCCTATGGCAGGAGCGGTACGCAAAAAGTCTGTACGAAGAATATCTGTACCAAAAGACAACACAAAACGCCGAAAGATTTCTGGAGGAATACCGTGCGCTTGCCGAGATATATCATGACACCCATCAGCCCGAAAAACTGATAAGACTGGGACAGCTTTTATGCAGTGCAGTTTTAAATATCGAACAGAATGACAAGGAAATCCCCCGTACCTACCGTATCAACCGATACGGTCTTATCGGAAATCTCATTACTGTAGACGGATATATCTGCCTTGAAGATTATGAAAGTGCACTTGAGCTCGGCTTAGGTATGTTTGACTGGATAAGCCGGAATATTGATCACGTCCACTCGAAGGAAGGACGTGCTGCTGCGGAAAGCGACTACAAAATAACTGCTTTGAAGCTAAGCAGGATATATCGGTATATCTATGATTTTGAAAATCAGAAAAAATACTCCGAACTGGCAAAGCGCTTTGATAAAAAAACGGTGCCCGATCCTTTCACGAAGAATACGTATGCCGAAGCCAAGGACCTTGCAGCCGAAGCGGACGCATACAGGGACTCAGGTGATTTTAAAAATGCCGAAACGGCTTACGATAATGCAGTATCATTATTTGAGACCTTGTATGCAGAGGAAAAGGATGACACGGTACTTTATGACCTGTGCCTTGCAAGGACGGAAAGGATACGCATGTACTGTATGACAGAGCGATTCGCCGAAGCTGAAAGAGCCGGACTTGAAAATCTTGACGACCTGCGCAGGCTGAATGAAAATGACAGCTATAATAACAGGCGTCTGCTTCTGATGGCACTCGAACAATATTCCGTCATTCTGACAAAAAACGGGAAGCTCATTGCAGCTTTTTTAGAAATGCAGAATGAATATTCAAAGGCTGCACAGGAAAATTTTAAGCTTTATCCCGATGACCGCGAGGTCAGAAAAGATCTTGCCCGCTATTACTCACACAATTCAGAACTGTTATCCGATATAGCATGCATGCTGACCAAAAGCAGTGAGATAAGCGATCTTCTGATGGCATGCGGAGCAGTGTCCGAACCGATATCCGCCGTCAGCGCGATAAATACGGCACTCTTTTTCCGCCGCACAGCAAGAGACATCTATTATGAGCATTACGCCAATACTTCGAAGACCGACCTGAGAGCACCGTTTTTTGCCCTTGATCTGGCAGAATCCAGCAAGGCACTGGGTGAATATTATGTCATTGCGTCCGGAATATCCGACGGAACAGATAACGCTGAAACTGCTCTTAAAAAGCAGGCAGTTCATTTTTATGAGGAATGCTATGTCGTATTGTCCGAACATCTGGGTAAATACTATTTTGACAAGATAGCCTTTGATGCATTGATCATGGCGGGCACCCTTGAAATGGAAATGTCAGACATCACTGAAGCCTGCAGGCATTTTTCCAATGCCGCAAATGTATTTTATGCTGTTTACAAAGACAATTCCGACGCGGATACTCTGTACAGATCGGTGTTCGCCATGACACGGCTCGCAGAAGCCTATGAGCGTGCAGGAAGCATCAAACAGGCATATGATACCTATAATGAGGCAATAGCCGCAGCAAGCCTTGAGCAAAATTATCGGTGGGCTGTCCATTTTATGGCATACTCCGAATACA
Source organism: Oscillospiraceae bacterium (assembly GCA_051893755.1). Classification (GTDB taxonomy): domain Bacteria; phylum Bacillota; class Clostridia; order Oscillospirales; family Ruminococcaceae; genus RGIG4694. The sequence continues at coordinate 2,160 of JBJFHQ010000017.1, read as the reverse complement.
GGATAAGCTTTTATGTCAAAGCTGACGCAGCAAAACAGTATAGAATGTCTGCTGCCGCAAAATGGGAGCTTCTCATACAGAATGAGCCCGATAACGAAACCTATCTTCATTTCCTTAAGCTTTGCCTTGAAGGACCGTAAGATATGAACAGCACCGTTTAATGACGATCATACGAGGTTTTCATCAGCCTGTCAGATCATTTCGGATAAGCCCGCTCACCGCTTCAATTACCAGTCCGTCATAGTCCTTGACCTTATCCGAAAGAGCGTCCCATTTATCAAGACAGTCGTGCATTTTTGCAGCGTCATTGCGCAGTGCGGAATAAATATAGCCTTCGCTGCGCATAAAGGAGTTCCAGCGTCTGTGTTCGATACGTCTGTTCTTTTCGATGTTTTCGGGAGCAGAGCCCCTGCATATCAGCTTGGAATACATATACCAGAAAACAGCTGATGACATGGATGAACGATAGTCAAAATCGAAATCATACATTGTGCCGCTGCCTTCGGAATTCCAGGAGCCGAACAGCCTTTCGGCAATGCTTTCCGCTTCGGCAAGCTCTGTCTTTTCAGCTCCGAAAGCATTGTCATACAGTAAAAAGTCTATAGGATATTCCTGCTTTTTATGATTTATGGGATGAAGTGTTCCTGCCTCTCCTTCATTATCATGACCGATAAAAATATTCTGCTGCCTGATAGGTATCTTTATCCTCAGCTTATCGGTATTTCTGACTCTTGCGGTCTTCTCGTATACGCTTATGGAACGCTCGATATTCTCGTCATCGTTTCCGAGGTCGATAAATATTATCGAAGGTTCGACCTCCGAGGGAACATATTCGGAAGAGATACTCACCATGCAGTTTGGTATATCCCTGAGCCCTTCGGTATTAATAAGCTCGGGATATTTCTCACCGATCAGCTTCTTTGTCTTATCATCCGTGCAGATGTTGAGCTTAAGCACGGTATTGTCCTCAGAGCTCTGGAGAAACCATGCAAGGCATCTGAAAAGCTCTTCGTTAAAGCTGTGAAATCCAATAAAGGATATTTCCGCTCCCCTGCCCTCGATACAGTCTGTAAAGCAGCGGGCAATATCCTTATCGCTCATGAGCAGATGCTCTGCAAGCATCATATCGGGGTCAAGCCTTCTGAGACGCACCTTCTTTTTGGGGACAGCGTTCAGCAGCAGCTCATGTGCATGCTGTCCCGTAAAAGCATACAGGTCGGAATCCTGCAGCTCCTCCTTATCCCTCAGGACAGCAATTTTATTTATGATATCTGCGGCGTCTGAAGCATTCTTATCCTCGTCCCTGCTGTTGAGATATACCGAAAGGCTGCGGGGCTTTGAGAGAAGCGTTTTTCTGACAGAAGAGATACTTGTGCCGAAAAATGAGCACTTGTATTTTTTCAGATCCTCACACAGAATATCATCCTCCGATGAATCAAAGAAAACATAATATCCCTTTTTTTTCAGATTTTTCACCGTTTTGACAGCATATTCATTCAGGCAGGAAAAGAGATATACATTTTCTCTTGCCGAGATATTAATCCGTATGCTCTCTTTCAGGTCCTTAAGGAATGACAGGATAACACTGAAGGTAAGTATCGGCGCAGCAAGATACAAAATCGTCAGCAGCCAGACATATATATTGACGAACTCGTGGGGCAGACCTCCGAAATCAAATATCTCCATGCTGTAATCCTCGCCGAGAAAAAGCACTCTTACAGAACGGAAAAGAGCTGCCATGGCATCATTCGCCTTTTCGATAACAGCTTCACCGCTGCCCGCAGGATAAAACAGCAGCGCCGCTGCGGGAATGATACCTGCTATTGCTATCCTGCTGTTATTTTTCCGCACAGAGCAGGCTATTATCATCGTCAGGATAATAATAACGACCGCAAAAACAAAACAAATAATATATTCCATGAGCTTACCCCTTTGCGTTTTTATTTTGAATATCAGCGCTGATACGCTGTGACAATTCATTCCGTACCAAAATTATACCATATATATTACGATAAATCAAGAGCTCATGCCGATATAATCCGAAAACAGAATCGCATGGACATTATATCTATATATGCTTGATATTTTTGATAAGATATGGTATAATTATTACATCAGATAATATTGAGGTGAAAGAGAATGGCAGCATTAGAAAATCTT
>JBJFHQ010000016.1:0-4961 GCA_051893755.1 Oscillospiraceae bacterium | reverse complement strand
CCCTCATTCTGCTATCGTTTCAGTAGCATATACTGTTTGTAAATCATCTTTTTTAATCAAAATAAAAACTACTGAAAATTCTGCATAAATTTTAACGGTTTTTCCTAATATAAAACTATTGAAAATTCTGTAAATATTTCAGTAGTTTTATTCATACATAATAACTGTTTATTTTTCTGCTGAATTTTCAACAGTTTTTTTATTCGGTCTACCGCCTACGGTTGGATTATATACCCCCGATATTTTTAGATACTTGCGTACCGTAGTCGCATCCATACACAACTCTTTCGCTGTTTGGGTTATGTTACCATTACTGAGTTTATAGGTTTCAATAATTCTATCAATCTGTTGTGCATATTTTTTGATATACCAATTAACTTTTGAAAAAATGAAATATGATATAATAGAACTATGGAAAAAGAATTAACAATGGACGTACGAAAAGTAAGTCCGGAAACGCAATATGAAATAAGAAAAACGATAGTGCGAATGCTGAAAAACGGAGTCAGCGGCAGAGAAATTGCAAAACAGCTGGGCGTGAGTGAGGGACACGTTTCAAACGTAAAAAAAGCATACGCAGAAAAAGGCATCGAAGGTATCAAACCAAAGCATGAAGGCAGAAAAACAGGTGAAAAGCGGATACTATCTCCCGAACAGGAAAAGGAAATAATGACAATAATTGTGGAAAAAGATCCTATGCAGCTTAAATTCAAAGAGTGCATGTGGACAAGAAACAATATCCGTCAGCTTATCAAAGAAAAGTACGGCATTGATATGAAGCTTTCTACACTTGGATATTATCTTGCACGCTGGGGATTCAGTGTTCATCGTCCCGTAAAGCGAGCTTACAAGCAGGATCAGAAGCAGATAGATAAGTGGCTGAATGAAGAATTTCCGGGAATAACAGCACGTGCAGAAGCCGAAAATGCGGAGATTTTCTTTGGCGATGAAACCAATATTCAGAATATAGCCAATTATATGAAGGGATATGCACCAAAAGGAAAAACACCTGTTGTAAGAGTAGAATCTCAGAAATTCAAAGTCAATATGCTGTCTGCAATTTCTAAGCGTGGCAAGCTGAGATTTATGCTGTATAAAGAGAATATGAATGCAGAAAAGCTTATCGATTTTATGGGTAGGCTTATTCGTGATGTCACTAAAAAGGTATTTCTGATATTGGATAATCTTCGTGTTCATCATTCGAGAAAAGTACAGGAATGGCTTGCGGCACATAAGGATAAAATTGAAGTGTTTTATCTTCCCCCGTATGCTCCCGAGTATAATCCCGATGAGCTTGTAAACAGTGATTTGAAGCGCTCGGTAGGTGCTAAATCTTCACCTCGTTCCGAAGAAGAACTTGAACATAAGGTTCGTTCTCATCTCAAAACTATTCAGAATAATTCTGCAAAAGTTGCTTCCTTTTTTCACGCTCCTTTTACCTCTTATGCAAGTTGATTTGTTTCAATAGTTAATTGGGGGAGCAATATTCTGAGGATAATCACTACTTGCTAATGGATCGTGCTTACGAAGACAACAACACACGAGAACTCGCCGAAAAGCAAGGCTTTAACCTATCGTCCCTCCGAAGCGTAACAGAAAAAACCCTGGGATTATGATAAAGAGCTTTATAAACGCCGTAAGGAAGCCAAACGATATTTTCTGCGCATAAAGCGATTTAGGCGTGTTTTTACTCGTTACGATAAACTCGGTACGTTGTATTTGGGCAATCTCACTTTAGCTATGATTTTTGATGCCATTTTAATATGAACAGGCTCTAAATAGGCAGGGGATTTTTTATATTAGAAGCTTATCAATAATCGGGATACTGCTCCGGAGGCTCCCCGACGGAACGAATGATCCGTGTCATTTTGCAGGGCTCGGCATAAATATGCAGTACCCGACAGGAAAAACGCCATTCATCACCAAAATCAAACAGGTACAGAAATTTCTGTCCTTCCTCCAGCAGCTGCGACAGTGTATAGTCACAGGAAGCTTTGCTTTCGCCCTCGCAATACTGCGAAAAATAGCAGCTGCTTCGGCTCCACGCCTTGTTGTCCAGGAAAAAAGCGTGCAGATGATCGTCCTCAAAGCCAAAGGTATTGAGTATCACGCTGTGGAGCCCTTCAAGAGTCTCGTCCCCAGATATTCTTATATGCCGATAGCAGCCCTTTCCCAGTGAAACAGAGATGACAAAGGTCTGCGGATCATTTCTGCCGACGCTGATGAGCCTGCTCCTATCCGGCTCATCAGAAGGTTCATCGTCGAAACGCTGCTGTTCAATATCCGCATCACTATCGTCCTCCCCCGCAAGCAGCTTCGACAGCTCTTCGGGGTCGGCGGAAAAAAGCTTCTCGTACATTCTGTCTATGTACTTAAGAGGCTTTTGCTGATAATTCAGCTTTATCCCCGTCTTTTTGCAGAAATCTGCAATGGTGATCTTCAGGAATTCGCTGTTTATCTTTATCTGCCTGATTTTTCCGAAGCTTTCGGAAAGGTCGGTTATCAGATCAAAGAGCACTTCCTCTCTGCTCTCGTTATATGCCACATTTTTCATAGAAAGCGGCTGTCCCGTTTTGGAATTGACAGCAGTTATGATAAGCGGCATATAAATTGTCTTGTCCTCGGCTTCCACAGGCATGGGAATACATCTTTCGTCAAGCTCAATAGAAAGCTCTCCCGAAGGCATATCACGGAGCCTTTTCAGCGCAGGAGAATACTGCATTTCCGCCTCAAGGCTAAGCTCGGAAAAATCGGGATAGATCGCTTTGTTGTACCATGTACCGTCCTCTCCGAGAAAGCGGCGTATCGTCTGACCGTGTTCAAAATCAGCCTTAAGTCCCTTTTCGCACACTGCTTTGAGCATCATGTACAGGTTGCCCAGAGCATCCGCAAGCACAACGGCATCATCATAGTCGGGAAACATCGGCTCGCGGCGTTCGATTATTTTTTCAAAAAACAGCCAGCCGCCCTTTCCGCGGAATTTCAGACCAAGCTCCTTGATAAGCTCCTTGTTTTCCTTTCCGACCTCCTCGCGGTCTCCCCATAACCCCAGTATCATATTCTGCATAATGAAAACGGGCTCGTTCTTTGTGTTTTTGCTTTTCAGCCTCATGCGTGCCATTGCATAGTCAAGGGTGCTGAAATAGCAGGCAACTCCGCAGGCGTCGGAATTATAGCCCCATATGGTGAATACTATATCATCGCTTCCGCCCGCCGGTCTGTAAAACAGGGGTGTATTCTCGCTGATAAACTCCCACGGAGCGTATTCGGTTATCTTCATCATGTTGGAATATATCTCTTTCCATTTGGCAAGCTGTTTTTTATTCATGGTAAATGCTCCTTTTATGTATTATTAATATTTTCCGCTCCCAGATACCTTAGTATCTCCCCGTACTGCTCCCGTGCAATGGCAGCATTCGGAGAACACAGCATTTCAAATTTTCCGATAAAGCCCTTGTCCTTTTCAAGCATCGGGTCGTCCATAACATCGGACAGAGCATAAAAGAATTCCTCACAGTCTATCCCGATACCGTACCCGTCGCATAAATCTCCGCTTTTCCGCAGAAAATCCATGAAGGACAGCCTCTTCTCCGTATACATCAGCCAATAATATCCCAGAACGGCAGTCTGCCACTGCCTATCCACGAGATCGACACATTCCCCGAGGGTATAAAGACGTATTTCTCGAAGCAGCTCGTCAGGGTCTGTTATCGCAGCTATGCCGATAAGTCTGTTATCGGGAGCATCACAGACTTCTATCTGTTTCAGGACCATATCCCTGAACTCGTCAATGCCGAGATAACCGCTTTCCAAAGCCGCAAAAAGATAATTATATATCGGCTGCGCAGCTAAGGCTTTTTTCAGTATTGCTTCGCTGCCGGAAATTATCTCGGTCAGCCTGCCGGTTTCCTCAGCCGTCCATTTCGGAAAACAGGGTATGTTCCCCAAGGCAGGCAGCTCACAGCTCATTACCAGCTTTTCGTAAACGGCATTGTATTTTTGACCGCTGCCGATATGATCAAACCCCACCGAGGAAGCCGCATCGGCGGCAATATTCCACAGATCGAGTATTTTACCGCAGTCGTGGATATTATTCGGTGTGCAGTCAATACATGAGCTTCCGCAGATTTTCAGTCCTTTTTCAGCGGCATATCTCTCTGCGGTTTTTTCGCTGTCAAAAGAAATAATTCTGCCCTCCGAACACAAAAAACCGTCCTTATTGTCCGAATACCATATTGTGAAAAAACGTTTTCCGTCAATTATCAGCTCGGTTATGTAATGCTCCCTCACGCAAATATCTCCCCCTCCAGATACAATACTGCCTTTCCCGATATTTTCACATCATCATCGCAGAGCCTGCAGGATAATGTGCCGCTCCCTTTTGCCAAGCTTTTCGCTCCACAACGGAACAAGATTTCTGTCAAACTTATTCAGGTTATCGAAGGTGAGTATCCCGCTCTTTGTATCAAAACACGGCTCGATATAATTCATATCATTACGATAAACGCCGAAGCCGGAGCCGCATGACCGCACAGGTCTATCTCAAATGTGGGAGTGAACCACCGAAGAGAATAAATATCCCCATTCTTCCGCACGAAAGCAGTCTCTGAAAAATTGTTTTCAAAGGCTGTCTTCTGCATTATCTCATCGGGTATATCATCTTCAAGAATACAGACTCTCGCCTGATTTCCCCTGAACAGTTCATCGGTAAATGCGTCGGCTTTATAGTATTTCATAATCATATCCTCCGGTCATTTCTTAAATCTTTTCTCTGCCAGTTCGATATACTGCCTGCGTGTGATGCCTCCGAACATTTCGGCAAATTCATCGCAGGCGGTCTCGGGAGAAAAGCCGTAATATTCCGCAATGGCTTTTTTGTACAGATCGTTTTCACTTTCGGGACGGATAATTTCTCCTGCTTTTCCCTCATTTGTATTGACGTTTATCCCGAGAGAAACTCC
>JBJFHQ010000015.1:0-4965 GCA_051893755.1 Oscillospiraceae bacterium | reverse complement strand
GATGATTATGTAGATGCTGCCGCCCGCTCTTTTCTTGTCGTTAAGGCAGGCATCTGCCAGCTTCGATACGGGGATATCGGTGCTGCAGGGAAGCTCATAGCGTTTCAGGCAGGCACTGAGCTTTTCGAGGGTGCCCTTTGTGCACAAGTCCTTTTTCTCGGCAAGCTCTGTCACCAGCGCCATTCCGACGGAAACAGCCCGTCCGTGGGATATGCCCGTGTAATTATAATGCTGTTCCACCGAGTGACCAAGCGTATGTCCGAAATTCAGAAGCATTCTTTCGCCCTTGTCGAACTCGTCCGCTTCAACAACATCGCGCTTTATGGAAACGCAGCGGGTGATGATATCCTCAAGGATATCCTTGATGCTGTCGATGTCATTTTCGGAGAGAATGTCAAAAAGCTCGGCGGATTTTATCATGCCGTACTTAACGACCTCGCCCATGCCGTCGATGAAGAAATCCCGGGGCAGGGTGTCCAGTGCAGAAATATCGCAGAGGACCAGCTTAGGCTGCTTGAAGGCTCCAACGAGATTTTTTCCGCAGGGCAGATCGATAGCAGTCTTTCCGCCCACGGAGGAATCCACCTGTGCCAGCAGTGATGTAGGCACCTGAACATAGTCCAGACCTCTTAGATATGTAGCTGCGGCAAAGCCGGTGATATCGCCCACAACTCCGCCGCCGAGAGCGATAAGACAGTCGGAGCGGGTAATGTGATTTTCCGAGAGAAACATGTAAATGTCATTCAGCACAGCGGAGCATTTTGATGCCTCTCCGTGAGGAAATACGAATCTGCACACCTCGAAGCCCTGTTCGGTCAGGGATTTTTCAACGATATCGCCGTAGAGCTTGTCAACATTGTCGTCCGATACTATCGCAAAGCTTTTGGCAGCCGTAACTTTTTTTATATGCTCTCCGCAGGAGTCTATCAGACCCCGTCCGATAACGACGTCATAGCTCTGCGAAGCCTTTACGCTTACTATATTCATTTTAAGTGCTCCAATCAGTTCAGTATGTGATATCACATTCGGGCAGAGCCTCGGCAAGACCCTCGGTGGATGCGCCCGTATCTGTTATCCACAGCTTTTTCAGCTCGGTCAGCTCATACACGGGAGAAAGATCTCCGATAGGATTGCCCGAAAGCTTCAGCCAGCCGAGATTTTTCATTTCGCTTACCACGGAGATATCCGAAATATAGTTGTTCTCGGCGTATATCTCGGTGGTGCCGGTCATTCTCCACAGCGGATTGATATCGGAAATACGATTATTCTGGATATGGATCCTGTCAATGAGCGACATATTGCCCAGCGCGGAGATATCCTCGATATCATTGTCGTTGAGCTTTAAAAGCCGCATGGACGTCATTCCCGAAAGAGCGGATATATCCGATATATGGTTATGGGACAGATCGAGGTTGGTTATATCCGTAAGTCCCGCAAGGGGCGTGATATCGGAGATATCGTTGCTGCGCAGATAAAGGGTCTGCAGATTGACAAGCCCTTCAAGAGGCGAAAGATCGCTCACCTTATTCTTGAACACAGACAGCGAGGTAAGCTCGGTAAGACCCGTAAGGGGCGAAAGGTCGGTGATGTCGTTTTCGTATATCTGCAGCTCGCGGAGATTTATCATATAGCGCAGATCGGCGATATCCTCGTCGGTAAGACCCTTGGCGTTAAGAGTGAGGCTGGTGATATCGGTAGAAAGGTCCACACCCTTGATAGTTATGTAAGCGGGACGATCGGCGATGCTTTCCTCCTTGGCGGAGACAGCCGCCTGAACAGCGGGATTATCGCTGTTTTTGAAGAAATCCTCCTTGGATTTGGGAGTCATCTTAACGGAAAATTCGGTCACCTCAGCCTCTTCGGAAACGGAGGTCTCTTCACCCTCGGCTCCCTCTTCGGAAAACTCGTCCTTCCCTGCGCAGGACGAAAACGAGAACATCACAGCCGCCGCTGTGACAACAAGAGCGGATATATTGAGCATTCGCCGCAGAAGCGGACTTTTTTTCGCACAAGCACTGTTTTCAGCCATATTATCACATCCGAAAATATAAAATACACTGCCCTGTATCGGCAATACAAAATAATCTATCATATATTATACACTATTAACAATAATATGTCAAGAGATTTGACATCAAGTTTTTTTGATAAATCCTATAAAAGAGACCCTGAACGTGTCGGATAATTTGATAATAATGGATCTGCAGCAAAAAAAGAACGCCGGTAATCCCCGACGTTCATTTTAAGGAAGTGCTGATCAAAGGCAAAGCCATCGTTTCCGACGCTCGAAAATCCGTCACTGAGAGTGTCGAGAAACGATTTGATCAGCGGTTCCTTAAGATATGTTGTACTTTCAGCTGAGCATTTCCGAAATATCTCCGAAAAGCTCAAAGATATCCTCCCCAGATGTTCCCAGCGCCCTTATGGACAGTCCCCTCTCGGTGCGTGAGCAGGCAGCCGGAACGCGCTCCGAATATTTCTCGCAGATCGAGCATATCTTCCCGTGCAGCGCCTCCCTGTCGGAGGAATAAATATACAATATCCCCGTGTGAGTAAAGCCCTCGAAGAAGCCCAGCCCTCTCACGGGAAATTTTTTCGGCTCGATAAGGGTGTTGTCGATGAAGTCCGCTTTGCCGTCTATGCGTATTTCCGTCCGCGAGGAAAACCTCTCCAGCGCGAATTCTTCGCCCATGGCAGTCCGTCCGCAGCAGTATATCTCTCCGAAAACCAGCCGAGAATCGGAAGATATTTCTACATTATTTACAGCTCTGTGAACGCAGCCGCCGAAGGTCATCACGGGGTGGGGCAGATATTTCAGACAGGCACCTGCTCCCACGGTGATATCGACTCTCTGTGAGGAGCTGCCGCCGTTGGTGTCAAACAGCTTCTGATAGCCCTGATCGGTGAAATGCACACTGCAGCCATCGCCGATTTCAATGCCGATATGATTACTGTCTCCTGCCAGAACGCCAGCCGCCGCACACATGGAAATGAATCTTACCGTATCTCCTTCATAAAATGGAGAATACAGCTTGAAGGGCGGCGTGAAGAAGATATCCTCCGCCACGGTCTTTCCATGGGACAGCGAGGTCCTGAGTTTCAGCTCGCCGTTCATTTCAGGTCCTCGAACAGCACAGCTGTCTTTATCCAGTCAATTACCTTGTCTACGCCCTCACGGCTCATAAGATTCGTAAACAGAAAAGGTCTGTCCCCCCGCATGCGGCGGGAATCGCCTGCCATTACTTCAAGAGAAGCTCCTACCATGGGCGCAAGGTCGGTCTTGTTTATCACCAGCAGGTCGGAGCGGGTCACTCCCGGACCTCCCTTTCGGGGTATCTTTTCGCCCTGCGCCACATCGATCACATAAATTGACGCGTCGGCAAGATCGGGCGAAAATGTGGCAGACAGATTATCTCCGCCGCTCTCAATGAAGATTATCTGCACATCGGGGAATTTTTCCGCCAGTCCCTCAACCGCTTCAAGGTTCATGGAGCAATCCTCGCGGATAGCCGTATGAGGACAGCCTCCCGTTTCCACTCCCACTATCCTTTCCGGAGGCAGACAGGAATTTTTAATGAGAAACTCCGCGTCCTCCTTGGTGTAGATATCGTTGGTAACGACACAGATGCTGTATTCCGCGGACATCTCCCTTGTAAGTCTTTCAATAAGCGCAGTCTTTCCCGAACCCACGGGACCTCCCACGCCGATCTTCACATAGCTCATTTTATATTCTCCTAACTCATGTACTGGCGGGAGTAGAGCCGCTCATGCTCCATTGCCCGCAGGTCGGAGCCTGCTCCGCATATGCCGATTTCATCGGGCGTCACGGTCAGCGCAGTCTGTGCTGCCTGTTCTATACTGCCGAAGCTTTCGGACAGGATGCGCTGTCCCTCCAGCTGGCTCAGCGGCACAAGCTTCACACAGTTGGTCACTATCGCCGAGCATATCGAATAGCCGTACACCCGAAGCGCCTGTCCGATATCTGCCCTCACATCGGACATGTAAAGCCCATAGGCAATGGGCTGATGTCCCGTACATTCTCCGCCTTTCACAAGACGAATGTACTCATTGAGCCGAGGGGTATCATCGCCGATGCTTTCATACACTCTGAAAAATCTGCCCGCAGTTTTCCTCGAGCCCGAGCGGATCTCCTCGGGAGCCTTGCAGGCGGAGTATATCTCGTCCAGCCGCCGAATATCATAGCCGCTGTATGCAAGAGCAGCCGCTCCCAGCTCATTATAGGGCAGCACCGACAGATAATAGTCAAGATACTCCGACAGTCCCCGCGGCGATGTGATGATGTTCCTCTGCACATAGGTCTCCAGCCCGTTTGACAGGGTAAACGCTCCCACGGGAAAAAGGCTGTCGCATATCTGCAGAATGTTCAGCAGTCCCATGCTATCCATGGTGATGATGCTCGTGTCCGTGAGCCTTGCATACGATGTGGTCGTCAAAGCTGCCCACTATCCTCTCACAGGAAAAGCCTAAGTTTTTCAGATGCTGCTCGGTGGGCTCGTCGTATGGGATAAGCACACTGTCCGCCGATATTTTCAGCGGCAGATGACGATTTCCTATCTCAAAGCATGCCCGTCCCATTTCCTCCATGGACGAGACTCTTATCTTTGTAAGCTCGCATTTTGTGACCTCCACCGCAATGCAGACCTCATTGTCCAGACAGAGGATATCTCCGTCACGAAGCTTTTTGCCCACAGCAATGCCGATATCTCTGCCGCCCTTTGTGGTCTTGCGCAGGCGCTTGCCGTCCGCCTCGAACCATTCCAGCTCCACCATGTCGACGGAGACAGCGACTGCTTCACTGTGAATATTTCCGAGAATTTTTTCTGCTATCATAAACGTCCTCCCTGTGTCAGAACATAAAATATCTCTGCGCCAGAGCAAGCTCCGAAAATGGCTCGCAGGTGATGCGCTCGCCGTCCACCGTGACGGTGTAGGTCTCGGGGTCAA
>JBJFHQ010000014.1:0-4984 GCA_051893755.1 Oscillospiraceae bacterium | reverse complement strand
TTTCTGGCGGGTTCGGGTGCACGGGCGGCGGCTTCGTTTCCTACTTGACTACGTATCATTTTTCTGTAAATCACACATCATGCGCAAAATTCCTGCTCGCGTTTACCGCTACGGTAACAACTCTTTCAAGATTGTCTACCTTAAGCACTCTTCCTCTGGGGCTCGTCCTTCCGAAGATGAAAAATGTCCCGAAAATGATACAATTCAAGCGAAATGTCCCGAAAATGATACATTTTTTGAATGTCCCGAAAATTATACACTTGATACGCCGTCCGAAAAAGAGGACTGCAACGTCCGCCGCGCTCGGTCTGCTATCACAGAGCTTGCTCTTTGCAACGAGTGGGATTATTTCGTCACGCTTACTCTTTCCCCTGAAAAATTTGACCGTCATGACCTTCACAAGTGGCAGAAGGCTCTCTCCGTCTGGATAGGCAATTTCAACAAGAAGCATGACTGTAAGTTGAAATATCTCCTTATTCCTGAACATCATCAGGACGGGTGCTGGCACATGCACGGACTTCTTTCTGGAATCCCTTCCGAGTGCCTTGTTATCAACGAATACGGCTATCTTGACTTTCCCGAGTATGCCGAACGCTTCGGCTTTATCAACCTCGGCAAGGTGAAAGACCCTATCCGCGTTGCTCGCTACATCACCAAATATGTCAGCAAGCAACTCTCTGAACGCTCTCAGGAGCTCGGAGCTCATCTCTATTACCACTCCCGCGGGCTTGCCCGCAAGGAGCTCGTTGCAGAATATGCAGTCTCCGAGGTGCCTTTTAATGCACAGCAAAACGACTTCTGCGGGTGGGAATGGTTTGACGGCGCTTGCAACGATGTCAGGTCTCGTGTTGCTTTTACCAAAAGCAGTAAATTTGCATGGTTCAAACGCGGCAGATTTGATATAAATTCCGTGTTTGCAAATCTACCCTACATGCGCACTGGTCTCAGGTTCCGAGACGGTCGCAAACTTATTATTAAGGGCAAAAAGCGCCCAGAAAGGAAAACGAACATATGAGCACAATTACCAACAAGGAACGTTATGAGCAAACAGTAAGGAGCCTTTTTCTTTCTCGTATCCTTTACGACTATGAACGTGATGACGTTTACGCAAGCACGGCTGACCCGTTGTATCAACAGGCTGTCAAAAATGCTGTGGCTCGCGTACACAGTCGGCTTTCTCTCATCGATTTTGTTACTGTTTATGCGGAAGAGTTCAACAAGTTAGAGGTGCCTCTTCGCTCTGGTCTGATTGATACATTAAGCTCCCACATATATAGGTTGTGGGACTCTATTCAAACGCTGTTCTGACGTTGTTTACGAATCGCAGTTGACAATTTAAGGATTGTTGAAAGGCGGTGAAAAATGCGTTCACACTGGGCTCCCGATGATACTTTTGGGCACATACTCGCGGCACTCATGCCCGCAAATCGGCTCGCCGTGGAAATGTCGCTCCGCTATGGCATGCGGATAGGTGACGTGCTCGCAACAAAGACCGATGATGTGCGCCGAGGTCGTTGGACTTACAAGGAAGAGAAAACAGGCAAGAGCAGACGTGTGACCGTCTGCAAGGAGCTACAAGCGCGTCTGCTCGCTCAGTCTGGGCGGGTATACGTCTTTGAGCACAGGCTTGATAGAACGCGTCACAGAACGCGACAGGCGGTCTACAAGGACATGTGCCGCGTTGCTAAGACGTACCACGTTAAGCACGTCACTCCCCACAGTGCCCGCAAGGCTTACGCTGTCCGCGCTTATCACACTTGCCATGACCTTACTAAGGTTCAGAAGCTTCTCAACCATAGTTCAGAGGCTGTTACCATGCTTTATGCTATGGCAGACCAGATTGACTCGGAGAAGTCGTAAGCCTGCTTTGCTCAGCGCTCCCCGCCTACAGGCGGGGCGGGGGGGTGGTCTCCCGTTTGTTACAATTCTGTTAAAATTTCTCTATAGCTCTTGACTAAACTCAAAATCTGTGATACAATAGTCTTGCTGAGTGAAGCAGGCGGCACCCGTCCCCACTGTGGTCTTTTTGTCGGGTGCCTCTCTTCTATTTGCATGGTTTGCCCATAAACCTTTTTGAAGTCCCGCGGGGTCGCTCCCTGCGGGTGTTTTTGCAAATAGGTGATTTGCTCTGCGCAAAAACATATCAGAAAGAGAGGCCAAACAGAAAAATTCGGAGCGGGGAGACCCCCGCCCCTTTGATACGTTAGAACCTTTGCAAGTCGGTTCGCCATTGATTAAAGTCGCTTTTATAGCGCGTGTGGTAGGTATATTTCATCTGTGAAATATAGTTCATTAGGTGCTGTCTCTCCAGTGCTGTTATTTCTTCGTTGTAGAAATATTCCTCAACTCCTGCTTTTGCTTCGTTGAAATCTGCGTTCATAATTTGCTCTTCAACGTATGCATTTGCTTCTTCCCAAGCTTTAGATGTGAATTCCATGCTTATCATTCCTTTCTGCCCTCTCTCGGGCGGCTCCCCGAAGCATGGGCGGCGGCGTTCTGTCAAGGTGGAGTTGGTTACAATTTGGGGCTCTGCCAAATTGTAACCAAAGCACCTTGACAGGTTGCTGACGAACATGCTACAATTGGGAGACCCGAGAGAGAGTGCCCGAGGAATGAAGCGCGGGGGGTCAGCAGGGGAGCCGCGCACAAAGCGCCCCGCTACCTTGGAGCGGAGAGCCGTGCCAACGGACGGGCGCGCGCTGAATTGGTTTTTACTATGCGCCGCTTTGCGCCCGCCCGTTGGCGGGGCGCGGAGCGACCCCACGTGGTTTTGCCAATTGCACATAACGGTAATTTCGCGGCGGAGCGGACAATTGGCGGAGCCAATTGCGCGAAATTGTTATTATGTGAAATAGTTTATAAGTCATTATCTCTATAGAATGCCGCATCAAATTACCTTCTCCCTCGCATAAAAGCTAAAAAATAATTTCCATAATTCCAATCCAAAATCAAAAAAACAAAACCGTTTCCAAAAACAAAATAAATTCATCTTTGGAAACGGTCATAAATTATTATCAGAAATGTATCGGATCAGCCGAGTCTAAGGTCTCAAATTTATATCCTTCGGCTTTGGCATAATCAATGATCTCCGGTAAATATTCAACGGTAAGTTCCTTGGAATCGTGGATCAGTACAGTCTCATAATCGCTGGATAAAGTGTCCTTGAAATTCTCCACACAGCTGTTATAAGTTGCTCCCACAGTAGCGTCCGAGGTCGCACAGGACCAGTCAAAGTAAGTAAATCCCCTGCCATTCATCTCGGTGATTATATCATCGGCAACGTCCTTGTTGAAGCTGTTATAGCTGCCACCAGGATATCTGAAAAGCCATGGCTTCACGCCCACAGTCTCATATATAACATTATATACCTTTTCAAAATCATCTACATACGCTTCTTTTGACTCATAAATCTCCTCATAATCATGAGAATATGTGTGGATACCTACAGTATGCCCTTCATCGACCATACGCTGCAGTATATCCTCGCGGCCGTCCACGCACCAGCCTACAACGAAAAATGTCGCCTTTACATCGTTTTCCTTTAAAATATCGAGAATAGCCTCCGAATTATCCGACGGACCGTCGTCAAAGGTCAGATAGCATACCTTCGGACTGCTTACGTAATATGGCGCACGCTCAGCCTTCAGATCATCCTTGCCGATAATCTCCGCACCTGCAGGTTTTGACTCATCGACCACATCTGTCTCGGATTCCGTAATATCAGCATCCTCTGCGGAATCGGGCGACTCTGTGACCACAGGCATATTCTCAGCCTTCAGATCGCCCATTGATTCATTAAAGAAGCGGTTATCATTTATATACCTGCATACTGCATCATAACCCGATTCATTGATATGCAGACCATCTCCGCTGTCGTAGCCCTCATCAAGACGTCCGCTGTCATTTCTAAGCACCGATGATGAGTCAATGCAGACCACCTTATCCAGACCCAGATCAGCCACAAGCGCTTCAATAGTATCCTGATAAACCGAGATATCATAGCTTGCGCCTCCGCCGCATACATCGTTGTCCCAGGAGCTGACAGAAGCAACTGGAGGCAGCGACATAACTGCAATAATGCTGTCGGGCGAAGCCTCATTCAGGGCGGTTATCACAGATTTCATATTCACATAGTAGGCATAATCGTTGCAGTAAGAAAGGTCATTTATCCCAAGCCATACATATATATACATCGGCTTATTTTCCGCTGCAAAATCAACGATATTGCCGTTTTCAAATGAATGGTCGAGCACATCCGAAGCTGCGATACCGTTTTCGGCAAATATCATATTCCCGTCCACCTCGGAATTATCAGCCAGACCTGCGCACATATCGTCTCCCACAAACATTATCTCGCTGAGATAAGGCTTTGCAGCAGCAGTGCTCTCAGGCTCAGCCTCGGTAACCACAGGCATGCTTACCGTTGAGACCTCCGTCCCCTCAGACTGGGAAACACTATCTAATGTGGACTCGTAAGCAGTATCCTGAGAAGAAATATCGGCATCGCTTTCGGCAGGATCGCTCCGCTGACCGCAGGATGTTATTAGACTTACCGCAAGCAAAGCGGCTGCGGCAGCCGTGATTTTTTTATTCATTTGTTGTCCATGATTTCCGATAAAAAATCGGAAAAGCTCTCCTTTCGTTAAGTATAAAAAATATTTTTTCTGTTCCACATTTTCTATTATATAATTAATTTTTCCCGATGTCAAGACATAAATCGACTTTGTAATCAATCAGTAAACTATAAAAATTTTTCAGATTTTTTTGTAAAACCGACCGTTTTTCTCTGAATTTCAGCTTGTTACCGAAGCGTATTTTCCGATCATTTTTTCACATTCAAGCAGAAAATTTCTATGATCATCCTCTGTTTTTCCGCTGTCAAAAATCCGTAAACAGCCCTTTTTATCAGCACGTTTTTTATAATATCTTCCAGACCATACGCATGAGTTACAAAAAAGTAACAAAAAAATAAAAGCTTAACAAA
>JBJFHQ010000013.1:0-4984 GCA_051893755.1 Oscillospiraceae bacterium | reverse complement strand
GATGAGCTTATCGAATACTGGTCGCAGATGATAGACAGATATCCTATTTTCTCAATTGAGGACCCCCTCGACGAGGAGGACTGGGAGGGCTGGAAAAAGCTTACCCAAAAGATAGGCAAAAAGGTGCAGCTTGTGGGAGACGACCTGTTTGTAACAAATCCCGAGCGGCTGAAAAAGGGCATCGACATGGGCTGCGGCAACGCTATCCTTATCAAGCTCAATCAGATAGGAACGGTCTCCGAGACCATTGAAGCGGTGAAGATAGCTCAAAAGGCAGGCTACAAGACCATAATCTCCCACCGAAGCGGCGAGACCGAGGACACCTTCATCGCCGACCTTTCCGTCGGACTTAACGCAGGACAGATAAAAACAGGCGCGCCCTCCCGCGGAGAACGCACCGCAAAATATAACCGACTGCTTCGGATCGAAGAAATGCTTTAATCAATTGATACTGACATGCAAAAAGGCGGCAATCCAAGCCGCCTTTTACATATTAACATATTATAAGTTTTACAAAACCGAAAAGCTCTTCAATTGAGAATCACTCTCCGAACATCACATTCTTTTCGGTCTCATGCTTTTTAGGTCTGCCCATGAGAGAGGGTATCGCCTTGCGGACATCTCCGCCATTGAACAGCACCTCGTAGCACTGCTCGGTTATAGGCATAGCAATTCCCTTAAGCTTTGCCAGCTCATATGCTGCCTTTGTGCAGAAATATCCCTCAACAGTTCCCACCTGCTTTACAGCCTCCTCGGGAGACACACCCTGTCCGATAAGTATTCCTGCGCGGCGGTTTCTGCTGTGCATGCTGGTGCAGGTAACGATAAGATCGCCCACGCCCGTAAGTCCTGCAAAGGTCATATCCTGTGCGCCCATAGCAACTCCCAGCCTTGCTATCTCCACAAGACCTCTTGTCATAAGAGCCGCCTTGGTATTGTCTCCGTAGCCCATTCCGTCGCAGATGCCCGCGCAGAGAGCGATGATATTCTTAAGCGCACCGCCCAGCTCGCAGCCGATAACATCGTCGCTGATATAAACACGCAGAGTATCGCTGCTCATTATGCTCTGTATATCATCGGCGCAGCCCTCGCTTTCGGACGCAGCTACGACTGTTGTAGGCATACCTATAGCGACCTCCTCCGCATGAGAAGGCCCGCTGAGCACAGCTATCCTCTCGGTGGAAAGCTCCTCACCGAGAACGACTGTCATTCGTTTCAGGGTCTCCTGTTCCAGTCCCTTGCCCGTATTAACGACCACTGTCTTTTCGGAAATATACGGAGCAGCCTGCTTTGCAATACTTCTTACCCAGTTGACGGGAAGTCCGAATATAACGATATCCTTGCCGGAGATGCAGGCTATATCATTGGAAAACTCAATGCTGTCGGGAATCTTTACTCCGGGAAGCTTTGCCTTGTTTTCACCGTCACGCTTTATATCATCTATCTCCGACTGAAAAGCCGACCATACGACAACATTATGACCAATTTTATCCAGCATTACAGCCAGAGCCAGTCCGAAGCCGCCTGCTCCGAGAATTACAATATCAGCCTTTTTCATATTAATGATCCTTTCAGGAAAAGCCAATAGCTGTCAGCCATTGCTGATCCGATATGTATTATTCCTGCTTTTTCTTCTGACCGAATTTATTTTCTGTTCCTGCTTTAAGTCTCCGGATATTGGACCTGTGCATGTAAATCAGCAGGATCGACGTACCCACCGTCAGCGCTGTATACAGTACAGCTTCATTCAGCGGAGCGCTTCTGATGAAATAGTTTACACAGAATGTAAGTATAGGATATGCCACAGCTGCCGAGATAGAACCCACCGAAACATATCTTGTGATAAACACAACGATAAGGAAAAACGGGATAACGATAGCAAAGGTCAGCGGATCTATCACCAGCAGGACAGAGCTTGCAACGAGCACGCCCTTTCCTCCCTTGAAGTGATAGTACAGCGGGAAGATATGTCCGATTATTGCAAAAAATCCTGCGATGTAGCCTATCGCCTGAGAGTCGATAAAATATCTGTCGCTGAAATCATCTCCCAGAAGCAGCCTGCATACAAGCTGACTGAGCAGCACTGCCACGACTCCCTTGCCAAGGTCACCTATCAGCGTGAGCAGTGCAGGGAGCTTTCCGTAGCAGCGGAGGGTGTTGGTAAGTCCTGCGTTCTTGCTGCCGTGTTCTCTGATGTCCTCGTGTTTGAGAAGCTTCACAACGATGATAGAGCTGTTCACGCTTCCGAGAAGATATGAAATTACTGCCGTAAGCAGAATCGCTAATATCTGCATAATAAATTAACCCCTACTTATTATCATTTTTATCCCGTTCCCTGATTATGAAACGCACGGGAGTTCCTTCCAGTCCGAAGGTCTGGCGCACCTGATTTTCGATATATCTCTGATAGGAGAAATGGAACAGGTCCGCACGGTTGACAAACATTACAAATGTGGGAGGACGTGTGGAAGGCTGGGTCATGTAGTATATCTTGAGACGTCTGCCCTTGTCCGAGGGCGGCTGGACGCGGGTGGTCGCATAGGAAAGCACATCGTTGAGCATACCCGTGGACACTCTCATGCAGTTCTGACGGTTTACAGAATTGATAAGCTCGAACAGCTTGTTGATACGCTGTCCCGTCTTTGCGGAGATAAACAGGAAGGGTGCATAGGACATGAAGCTGAAATCCTCTTTAAGCTTATCGGTGAATTCGTTCATGGTGCTGCCGTCCTTTTCGATGGCGTCCCACTTGTTCACGGCGATGATGCAGCCCTTGCCCTGTTCATGGGCATAGCCTGCCACCTTGGTATCCTGGTCGGTTATGCCCTCTGTTGCGTCTATCATGATAACGCACACATCTGCGCCGTCCACTGCCATATAGGAGCGCAGGGTGCTGTAATGCTCGATCTTCTCGTTTATCTTGGATTTGCGGCGGATACCCGCAGTGTCGATGAAAACGTACTTTCCGTACTCATTTTCGACAACGGTATCGGTAGAATCTCGGGTAGTTCCCGCAATATCTGACACGATAGCGCGGTTTTCGCCGGATATCTTGTTGATAAGGGAGGATTTTCCCACGTTAGGCTTTCCGATAACAGCAACGCGGATATAGTCCTCGCCGTATTCGTCCTCGGATTTGTCGGGGAAATACTTGAATATCTCGTCCAGCAGGTCGCCCGAGCCGTGACCGTGAGCAGCCGAAATCGGGAACGGGTCGCCCAGTCCCAGATTATAGAACTCATAAAATTCCATAGGGACCTCGCCGATGGAATCCACCTTGTTTACCGCAAGGATAACAGGCTTGCCGCTCTTCTGGAGCATGGCAGCAACATCGTAATCTCCCGCAGTAACGCCGCAGCGGATATCGGTGAGAAATACGATAACGTCCGCCTTTTCGATAGCGATTTCCGCCTGTCTGCGCATCTGTTCAAGGATAATATCGTCGGAGGCAGGCTCGATGCCGCCCGTATCGACTATCATAAATTCGCGGTTTCTCCACTCGCATTTTGAATATATCCTGTCACGGGTAACACCGGGAGTGTCCTCCACAATTGACAGTCTTTTTCCGATGAGCTTGTTAAAAAGCGTGGATTTTCCCACATTCGGGCGTCCCACCACCGCAACTATCGGTAATGACATGAAATCATCTCCTTTATAATCCGAGAATTCCTTCAAGCAATGCTCTTCCGTCGTTTTCGATTATTCTTACTTTTATGTGAAGCGCCTTTTCCACGTCCGATATAGTGTAGTCGTCCAGGAAAACGTCGCTGTTTCTCATTATCATATTGGACGGCAGCAAAAGCTCGTCCCCCAGCTCCTTGTCTTTAAGCTGGTTCATTATATCCTGTGCGGTGATAAGTCCCGACACAGTGATAGTCTCGCCGAAATAGTCGTTTCTTACAGCATACACGTCGCAGTGTACGTTTTCTATGGTATCGTTGACCCTCTGCGCAAGCTCCCTTATAAAGCCGTAAGCGAGCCTGCCCGTGGCGATCGATACCCTTCTCGGGGGATATTTTTTCTTTGCAAGCTCTGCAAAGGCATCGGAAAACTCGTCCTCCAGTGAGCGGAGCATTCCCACTCCGTTCTCGTACTGAGGATATCCCTCGTAATAATCGGCGTCGGGTATCTCCCTTTCGGCTAAGATGTAGAACTCGTCGGACAGGAAGATAAGTCTTGTGCCGAATTTCTCCATAAATTCCTGCTGGAAGCCCTCGGCTATCTCGATAGTTTTTTCCGCCTCTTCCTTAGTGAAGAGCCGCAGAGGGAAAAGCCCCTCCCTGTACTTAGTAATTCCCACAGGGACCGCCGCAATACTGGAAATATTCGGCATAAGCTCAGCCAGATCGCGCAGAGTCCGCTTGAACTCCTCCCCGTCATTTATCCCGGGACACAGCACGAGCTGACAGTTGAGGATTATCCCGTTATCAGTAAGCTTTTTCAGATACTTAAGCTTTTCGCCCGCAAAGCGGTTGTTCATCATCCTGCAGCGCAGCTCGGGATTTGTTGTATGAACTGAAACATTGATATTCAACCGCATTTTGATGATACGGTCGATATCCTTGTCCTTAAGGTTTGTTAGCGTAACATAATTTCCCTGTAAAAAGGAAAGTCTTGCGTCGTCGTCCTTAAAATAAAGAGTATCTCTCATTCCCGGGGGCATCTGGTCAATAAAGCAGAAAACGCACTTGTTGGAGCAGCTTTGCTTCTCGTCCATAAGAAAGGACTTGAACTCCAGTCCCAGATCGTCATATTCGCTCTTATTGAGCTTCAGCATAAGAAAGCGGTCATCTCTTTTAAGAGTCAGCCGCAGAATATCCTCGGCGGTATAGTACATATAGTCAAGAACATCGGAAATCTCGTTTCCGTTGACCTTTAACAGCACATCTCCGCTCTGAATGTGCGCCCTGTCCGCAGGCGAGTTTTTCACCACGCCCGTAACTGTTACCGACACATGATCCCTCCTTCACAAATAGAGTTTACA
>JBJFHQ010000012.1:0-5046 GCA_051893755.1 Oscillospiraceae bacterium | reverse complement strand
CGTCGCCGATGCGCTTGAAGAGCTCGATATCGAGCATCATGCCTACTGTAAGACCGTTCTCGGAAGCAGTTGTATTGACCGCTGTCCTGTCTGATATGGGAACAGTAGCGGTGCCGTCCTTTACATCAAGGATAATGTAGAGGTTTTCGCCGCTTTCGATAGCAGCCTGTTCCTCGTCGGTCACGGGAACAGCCGCCTTAGCCTCATCAGCATTTGCAATTCCTGCGCCGCTGTAGTTGTCGGAGTTGTCGATAACTATGTCGCCTTCTTCAACGGGCTCATCGGGCTCATCGGGAACTGTAGGCTCCTCGGGGACTGTAGGCTCTTCGGGCTGAGAAGGATTTGGCTCAGCCGCAAAAACCTTTACCGCAAAGGTGTAATAATAATTACGATCGGTTACATAGTTAGTATTGACCTTAGCAATAAACACTGCCGCACTTTGCTCAACGGTTATCTGTGCAGTCTGTGCTGGTGGAAGGTCGGATGCAACGGAGATGGGAATTGCATAATTTGTATTGTTTACCTTGATTTGACCGTTCTCGACCTGGTTATAATACTCTGCTGCATCTGCGGATTCATCGGAAGTCAGTACAACATAAATATACTTATAGCCTGCTTCGAAATCATCCAAAGGAATTCTCGGGATATTGTCAAACTCAAACTTTGTGCCTGTTGTGTCGCCGCTAACGGGAGTAAGCGTAACATCTCCAAGATATTCAATTGGGTTGTCGAGTACTGAGGAAGCGGAAGAAGCGGTAATTGCCTCAGCTGTAAGCACAATGCACTCGTCAGAATTATCGGCATCGTAACTGTAGCTATCGTTATCGGTTACAATATCTGTCATTCCCTCAACATCAATATAATCTGTGCTTGCAGGTACATAGTAGGGACCCGGAAGTTCGAATGCAACCATGGGGATATATTTTTTCCCCTCTTCAATAGCATATACAGATCTGCCTTCTTCGTTAAGCCACGCACCGGTTACACAGTTAATTGTACCTGTTTTGCCGCTCTTGGTAGTATATTTTGCCGTGCCTGTGAATCCTGCGGGAGCCTCTCCCGGCTCAAGAGTGAAGCTGGAAGATGTAACATCGGGAGATATGCTGATATCGGATATCTCAGTTATGACCTCGTAGGAAGGCACCTTCCATGATATTTTCACGGTCTTGTCGTCCCAAGAATGCACCGTATAGTCAGTCGAGCCGTATTCCGCTGCGACATCAGGCTTAGCACTGAATCTGTATGCGGTATTTTCAAGGCTGACCGTGCAAACAAGATAATAGTCCTTGCTGTCAGATACAACGTCATCGCTGCAATTGGCAGCAGCCGAAAGGTCTAATGAACCGCCCTTATCAGCGCAGTACCAGTCGGCAGAGGTTAATTTTGCTTCTCTGAGTTGGTTTTCATCAAGATAGAAATGTGGTATGTCATAGCTGTCCGATGAAATACGCTGCGTCACATCTATGGGCTTATATCCGACATAAACCTCACCGAAATTGGAAGCCGTTATCTCAGTGCAGTCTGTATACCAATAAGCGTCGATATTTACAGATATTCCGCTGAGCAGGTTATTCTCGGTAAACGTATAATCATCATCAACGGGAATATCCTTATCGTCAGAAGCTGACCATACATACCAGCCGCCGAAGATATATCCCTCGCGAGTGGGAATATTATCTGCCAGTGTACCTGCGGGCAGCCTGCCGTCGGTTATCAGAACTTCCTTTGCCTCTGTTTCCCCGTCGGGGAAGGTGCCTCTCTGGGGCTGGATATAAGCATAGAGACCGCTTATGGGGTCATTAGCCGCACTTGCCGTTATCCCCGCAAAAGGCATGCACATGATAAGCATAGCCGCCGAAAGGAAAACCGCAAGGGCTCGCCTTAGCCTTGAAATTTTCATAGAAAAAAATCCTCCTTTATTTTTCAGGATAATTCCTGATATTTATACAAAGGATATTATACTATGCAAATAGTTACAAAAGAGATACACTTTTCATCATAAAAACAGAAAATAGCGATATTTACAAATTGTTTGCTTTTTATTATCAGAATATATACATATACGGTTATTCCAACACCCCGTGAGTAAGCTCGCCCCAGGAATACTGAGTCATATATTCGCCGCGATAAGCGTTTATGCCCGAAGCCCTTCCGCAAAGCCAGTCAAAATAATCGCAGTCCACCTTATCCTTATCAATGCCAATAGCTCCCCAACACTGTCTTATAACATCCTCACAGCCCACAGCTTTTAACCTGTCCAGCATATCCTTGCGGATTCTTTTGAAATAGCTTTGTCTGCTGTTTTCTTCGCACTCATTCTCCCACAGAACGGCAATTATCTCGTTGTTCCGACACATAGCACCGTTTCTGTCTACAAGATATGCAAGCAGCTCCTTTGACTTGCTATACCCGAATATGACAGGGCTGTCCTCCGCAAATACTTCAAAGCTGCCGAAGCACTGTATTCGGAGCCTTCCTTTCGCAGTCGCCGGGATCCGGAAACGGAGATCATCAAGCTCATAGCGCACCTTTTCGGCTGTTATGGGCTTCATTATGTAGCCGCTTGCGTGCATTTCAAAGGCTTCCGGAGCATATTCACTGTATCCCGTTGAAAAAATGATGTTTATTTCGGGATTATTAAGCTTAAGCTTTTTTGCAAGAGCAATGCCGCTGATGCCGCCCATATTGATATCGAGAAATGCCGCGTCGCATTTATTATCCGAAGCATATAGAAGAGCGGCAGAGCTTGTATCAAAAACTGCCACCTCCGCAGAAGGCTCGGCTTCCCGTATTGCGTTTTCAAGGGTTTCAAGTGCTATTTCTTCATCGTCAACAGCGATAATTTTCATAATGCTTTTCCCTCCGTATTTTTATTCTGCTGATCCGTTTTCTTAGGCAGATGAATTATCGCAGAAGTACCCTTGCCGATCTCACTTGATATCTCAAGTGACGCACCGCACATTTTCCAGAGCCTGTTGCGGACATTTTCTATACCTAAATGGCTCTTGCCGTCATTCTTCTGCCCGTTTACATCAAAGCCCACTCCGTCGTCGGAAACCACTATTTCATAGCAGTCCTCAAGCTCTCTTGTGGATACAGTCACCCTGCCGCCCTTTTCGGATCTGCATATTCCGTGCTTTACAGCGTTTTCCACTAATGGCTGGACCGTCAGCGCAGGCAGCATAAAGTCGCTCGTTTCTATATCCCACAGAATTTCAAGCTTGTTTCTGAAACGCATTTTTTCAAGTGACAGATAAGCCTTAAGATGTTTCAGCTCCGTTTCAAATGGTACGGGACAGTTTCTTGACAGAGAATCCATATTTCCCCGAAGATAGTCTGCAAAATCATTCACTGCCTTTTTTGCTGCAGAAGGGTCTTTTTCGCAAAGTCCGTAAATGGTGTTGAGAGAATTATACAGGAAATGGGGCTGTATCTGACTGAGCATAATTGAAATGCGGTTTTCGGCAAGCTCTGTCCTGAGCCTTTCGGCTTCTCTCGCAGCCTTGTAATTCATGGGAATGACCCTGATGACCCTCACAAAATGAATAAGGAACAAAATCAGAAAAATGCTCTTGGAGCAGAGCCCTCTGTTATCCGAGCCTGCAATGTAGAATATCATATCCGCAAAGGCTGCGGCAATAAGCAGAAAATCGGAGACAATTGCAAGGCGGTCGGTCACCTTTTTGCAGACACATTCGTAAATGCAGCAGCCCAGAAGCACCGGATATATTATCATATGAGCCACAAGCCAGAAAAACATCGTGTCGTAAATGACCATCACCTTAAAAAGCGACAGCAGCGCAAGCACTCCATTGACCGCCCCCGAAGCAAGGACAGCCCCGCGGGCGGTTTTCCCCGCTTTTGAGGATATGCTTTCCGCAATGCACGCCGCCGCGCAGGTGGCAGCAAGCATTATGCATATCTGCAGGGCATATGTATTGAATGAAAAGAGCCAGCTCCACAGGGAGATATCAATTGTGTCGAAAAGAAAATAACCCCCGAAAAACAGTGCCAGAGCACCGAGATTTCCCACAGTCACACCGCCGTCGATATGCAGAAGTCCGAAGAACATTGCCGCAGCCAGAAGCGCTGTCGCCGCAGCGATAACAGCAGCACCTATTATCCTGCTTGTCTTGCCCGTTTCAAGCATGATACGGTCGAAAACATTCTTTGAGCCGCAGTAAATATTTCCGAGCAGCTCATTGCAGGCATTTTTGTTCCCGAACCTGTGCAGATCGCTGAGCCGTATCTCAATAACGTCATCCTCGGATATTTCGGGGCATGTCCAGTCTATCCATTTTCTGCCGCAGGTGGAGTCGTTCAGACCGATCTCATTTACGCTGTCCATAAGAAGCAGCTCGCCGTTAAAGGATATATCCATGGTGATATGGTCGAGAAAGAAGTGAAAATTGGTCCCCTCGTCAAAATCTCTTCCGAAGCCGCCCCTTAGAATAATGCTGCCGTACTTTGCGGGGATATCGGGCTTTTGCGGCAGCTCATGCCATGTTTCCCCATTATCAAGACTGTACTCGCCGATAAATTCTATCGGCAGCAATAAAGGGAGCGTTGACTGAAAGCTGCCTAAGCATGCCGATATAAGTGCAGCAAGCATTAAAGCTATCGCCGCAATTCTTATTATAAGAACATAAGAGATCCTTTTCAATATATCATCTCCACAAAATATTTTTTTCTATTTTATCATAAATCCCGATGATTTTCAAGTTTTTCTAATCAAAGGAAATGATAATAAAAAATATAACTGCCACAGTATCGCTTCGGGCGATATGCTGTGGCAGTGTTAGCATTATCGTACAGTCCTGATAAACGCGTCGGGATAGGATTTTCTGACAGCTTCGAGATATTTCTCGGCATTGCCCCTGTCCGAGAATGCGCCGACCTGTACGGAGTATGTCGGAGCACTGCCCGAAATAGCTTTCCTGAAATCCTCCCATTCAGCCTCAGAGCCGCTGTCCGCATTCCATCCGATCATCCCGGGGCAGAGCTTGCCCGTAACGTCGTAATGGCGGATAACATGGTCTGCGGGAA
>JBJFHQ010000011.1:0-5070 GCA_051893755.1 Oscillospiraceae bacterium | reverse complement strand
GTTGACTTTTCGGAGATTATGTGTTACAATGATTTTATAGTATTTCTGATAAGGGGCTGGAATGTAAAATGGCTCTTGCAAGCTTTAATGAATTTAATGAGATGCACCTGTCCGTTTTACAGGAGCTGGGAAATATGGGTTCGGGCGGAGCCGCAACTGCTCTTGCCACAATGCTCGGTACTGCGACCGATATTTCCGTGCCCACTGTGCGAAAGATCGGAAAACAGGACGCGGTACGGCTTATCGCTGCGCTGTGTGCAGGCTCTCACCCTCTGCTTATCAAGCTGGGCGGTGATTTCGGAGGATATATCCTTCATCTGCTGCCCTATGCGTATATGGAGCGGGTAGTGCAGACCTATTTTCCCGATGTTCCCGTAAAATCGGCTGCCGACATCAATGAAATGACTGAATCTGTCATAAATGAGACTGTAAACATAACCTCTGCGGCATATGCAAACTCGCTGGCAGAGCTTTCGGGAATGTGCGTGGATATCTCAACGCCCGAACGGGTCACCGATATGGGAGCGGAAATATTTACGATATATCCCCCCACCGAGGATACCATATTTTTTGTAAATAATTCTATTATCATAAAGGACGCAGGCTGTACGGGAAATATGGTGTATTTCCCCGAGCTGAACAGCGTATGTGAAATGATGAACAAGATAGGAGTGCCCTGCTGAGATATGCGGGCGGCTCCTTTTTTGTGATAAGAATCGAGGAGTGCTTTTGTCAAGGATATATCCGCTTTTTTCGTCAAGCAAGGGAAACTGTACATATATAGGAAATAAGACCGAGGGGATACTTATCGACTGCGGAGTGTCCTACAGCCGCATAAAAAATGCGCTCACCGACTGCGGCATCACAGTGGAAAATGCCGTCAAGGCAGTGTTTATCACTCATGGTCACTCCGACCATATCAGCGGACTGAAAACTCTGTCAAAGAAGCTCTCGGTTCCGGTATACGCCCGCAGACAGACTCTTGACAGGCTTATCGGCGAAGGTCATCTGACCGAGGGCAGAGAGATGGACGGCGAGGTCCATCTGGGCAGCTGTACCGTCAGAGCCTTTTCCACATCTCATGATGTGCCCTCCTGCGGATATAGGATAGACTTTTCCGAGGGCAGCTCCTGTGCGGTGTGCACCGATCTGGGCTTTGTTTCCGAGGAGGTCGTCAGCAGTCTTAAGGGCTGCAAGGCTGTGCTTATCGAATCGAATTATGATAACGAGCTGCTGAGCAGCTGTGATTATCCCTCATATCTGAAAAGCCGAATCCGCTCCCGCAGCGGACATCTTTCAAATACGGACTGCGGAGCGCTTTGTGCAGAGCTTATCCCGTTTGGCACTGAGAAGTTCATTCTGGGACATCTTTCGCGGGACAGCAATACTCCCGAAAGGGCGCTTTCGGTAAACGAGCAGCTCCTGACGGAAAGGGGCTTCTGCAAAAACAGGGATTATATAATGACCGCCGCTCTTCCCGACGGACAGGGAGAGTTTACGGCATTCTGAAAAAATAAGCCGAAGGAGAGGTATGGATATGAGCAGCGCAAGTGCAAAAGAAAGGTTCGATGATCTCAACAGGAGACTGACCGAAGCGACAAAGGATATCACCTTTAAAAGCTATTTCCCCGCTCTGCTTTTTTTTCTCACCTTCGGGCTTATAGACCTGCTTTACTGTCAGTCGATACTGATAATGCCGAATTTCCCCGTTGAGCAGAGCATACAGCGGATGATAATGTCAAACATAATTGCACTTTCCTCGCTGGTGTTCATGTTCAGGAAAAAGCCCTCCGTCATCATATATTCGGTGATATCTGTGTTTATGCTGTGCTACGGCTTTGCGCAGCTGTGCTACAGTAATGCGGACAATACGCTGTTCAGGCTCAATGCGATATTTTCTGCCGGGGAGGGCGTGAAATATTTATCGGATATCCTGAAAAATATCCCCGTAAGTACATACGTGTATTTCGTGCTGATACTGATACTGACGGCTTTGTCGGCTTTTCTGATACTGCGCTTTTCCGCGGAGCCCGAAAAGGGAGTCCCGAGGAAATTCAAGTATATAACCAATTCTGTCGTATTTGTGTGCTCGGCAGCATTTGTGGCTGCGCTGCCGTATATCAAGACCTCGGATTTCGAGGACGGCAACGGCAGCTTTACGGCATATAATTACAGGAATTTTGTCAGCGCGGACAGCCTTTACCGCGATAACGACATTTTTATATATCTGCAGCGGGATATTATCTGTACGATAAAGCAGAGCGTTTTCCCGTCCGATAATACCGAAATGATAGCCGAATATTTTTCGGAGCGCGCTCCCCATGAGGACAACGATAAAACGGGGATATTCAAGGGAAAAAATCTGATAGTTGTGCAGATGGAAAGCCTTGATTATAGCGGAATCTCCGAGAAGAACTGCCCGAATCTGGTGAGGTTCATGAACGAGGGGATAAACTTTGAGAATTTCTATTCCTCCCGCTTCGGCGATACCTTCACCTTCGGCACCGAGATGACCGTGAACACGGGTCTGTTCGCGCCCTCGGGAGCTTCGGTGACAAATGCGTATGAGGATAATGCATTTCCGTATTCGCTGCCGAATCTGTTCAGAGCAAAAGGGTATTCTGCCAACGAGTTCCATTTCAACACCCCCGATTTTTACAACAGAGGCGTGATGCACAAGACCTTCGGCTTTGAAAACTATATCCGCTACGAGGACTATGCGGAGAATAAGGCTCAGAATTTTGAGATAGACGATACGGTGGTCACCGACGACGGACTGTATGGCAAGCTGACCGAGAGCGAGCATTTCTTTGATTTTATCATAACGTACAGTGCCCATGTGCCCTATTCGGAAAACGAGCTTTATTTTGAAGCGATAAAGCGGCATCCGCAGCTGGCGGTCACAGACAGCAGCAGTCAGGAGGAATATTTCTATGCGCAGGCTTCGCTGACTGATGATATGGCGGGAGAGCTGGTGAGACGTCTCGAAGAGGACGGACTTATGGACGATACGGTCATTCTTTTCATAACCGATCACTACTGCTCAGGGATAGTTGAGATATCAGACCGGGACGAGCTTGTATCGAATACGCCCTGCTTCATATACGCAAAGGGTATCGAGCCCGAGACCGTTGAAAAGGTCTGCTGCACCGCAGATATCCTGCCGACGCTGGTCAATATGTTCGAGCTGGGCAGTGCGGATAATTATATCGGATATGATATCTTCGATGAAAATTACGAGGGATATGCGTATTTCCAGAATCTTTCCTGGATAAACTCCGATTATTTCTGCCGCAGCGGCAGCATTATGGAAAATTACTGCGGAGCCGAGCCCGATGAGGATTACATACAGACTATGGACGAAATAGCCAGAAACCGCATGGAGGTAAATAACAGGATACTGTTCACCGATTACTATGCCGGGGAAAAGTCCGAATAATATCCGACAATGCCAAAATATCCGACTGTATGGGCAGTCGGGTATTTTTTTGCGGCTTGACTTTTAAAACGGTTTATGATATGATTAGCTTATTGAATCGGAGGTATAATATTATGCGATTTCTGTTTATCGGAGATATTGTGGGGAGCCGCGGCTGCAGATTTGCAGCGTCAAAGGTGCCCGAGATAAAAAAGGAATACGGCGTGGATTTTGTAATAGTCAACGGGGAAAACTCCGCCGACGGCAATGGGATAACTCCCGCTTCCGCCGATATGCTTTCCTTTGCGGACGTTATCACAACGGGAAACCATGTGTTCCGCCGCAGGGAGATATATGATACTCTGAACGGGAAATGCAATATAATCCGTCCCGCAAACTATCCCGATGGCGCCCCGGGAAAGGGAATGTATATCATTGATATGGGCAGGGCTCGCATTGCTGTGATAAACCTTATGGGGACCATATTCATGGAGGGTCTGGACAATCCGTTCACTGTTATCGACAGCCTTCTTGAGGAGATAGATACGCCGAATATCATCGTGGATATCCACGCCGAGGCTACCTCCGAGAAGAAGGCTTTAGGACAATATCTGGACGGAAAGGTCACTGCTGTTATCGGAACTCATACTCATGTGCAGACTGCGGACGAGGTCATTCTGCCGAAAGGAACGGCGTATATCACCGACGCGGGCATGTGCGGAGCAGAGCTTTCCGTGCTGGGAGTGAAGAGCGAGATCATCATAAACAAGCTGAAAACCAAGCTTCCGAACAAATTTATCGAGTCGGATAATCCGCCGTTTTTAAACGGCGTAGTGGCGGAATTCGACGAAAAAGTCGGTAAATCTGCCTATATAAAACGTATTCTGATTAGATAAAACAGCGAAATATTTTCACAGCTATTGATTTTAATGCAAAATTGGAGTATACTTTTTGTAAAGGTATAACTTATCCTTTGCAGAGGAACAACTCCTCAAAACCAATCAGGGAGGTTACGCAAATGGAAGTCCTTAAGGTATCTTCAAGATCGGTCCCCAATTCGGTGGCGGGAGCAATTGCCAGTGTTGTAAGAGACGAGGGCGCTGTTGAGGTGCAGGCTATAGGCGCAGGCGCTATCAATCAGGCTGTCAAGGCAATAGCTATCGCAAGGGGGTATCTTACTCCTGTGGGAGTGGATCTGATCTGTATCCCCACTTTTGCAAATATCAATATCAACGGCGAAGACAGAACCGCGATCAAAATGATCTGTGAAAAACGATAATCAAAAACGTCCCCGTTCACTGCGAACGGGGACTTGATTTTATAGCTTTATTATTTCCGAGGTCTCTCTGTCATAGACTGCGTTAGCTTTATGAGCGTTTTTAACGTTTCCCTTTTTGGTGGTGATATTATCGGTTATGGTATTTGTGTAGTACATTCCGGTAATAATATTATCGTCCTTGGGAGCGGTTTTTTTTCTTGCTTTTTCCCATATCAGAGGAACCTCTTCAAAGAGTCGATATACTGCTGCTCCCGGGAAAGCATCTCCTTTGCCTGCTTTGCCGCCTGCGGAGACAGATTTTTCGTGCCGTTGAGAGCCTTGTTGATGTCGATGATGCCCATGTTGGTGCCCTGTATCATCATCTCGGCGATAT
>JBJFHQ010000010.1:0-5079 GCA_051893755.1 Oscillospiraceae bacterium | reverse complement strand
CCATATTTCGACTTATCCCGTTAATTTTCTTTTTGCGGGACAGTTGTGCAGCTGTCTGCCTTTCCCGACCTTATCAGTGTGAGGACGGCAACAAACTCACGGCTGAGCATATCCTGAATTTCCTTTTCGGTGAAATGACAGCTGCCCGAAGCGATAAGCGCACCTACTCCGTAGGTGAATATCCATGTGTGCCTGAATAAAAGCATAGCCTCGTCACGGGTGACACCGTAATCCTTGATAATAAAATCAATGCACATATCGGCAGTTTCTCCGAGATTTGAAAAGATATCCTCAAAGGTCTTGATCTCCGAATTCTCGCTCATAAACAGCAGACGGAACAGCTTAGGCTGCTCGACAGCAAACAATATCATCTGCAGTCCCACCTGCTTGAATAACGGAGTATACCCTTCCGCTTTCTTCGCATATTCGTCAAAACGCTTCAATGCAGCTTTTCTGACCTCGGCATTTACCTCGTCCATATTCTTAAAAGCGGTAAATATCGGTCTGGCAGAACTTCCCAGAGCTGCTCCCAGCTCTCTTGAAGTAAGTGCCTTCATTCCCTTGTCGGAAGCTATTTTCAAAGCTGCCTCGATTATTTCCTCTCTTGTAAATTTCGGCTTTGGCGGCATATTATCCTTCCTTTATAAATCATTTGTTTTAAATCATTTTATCACAAAAAACTTCGTTTGTCAACATAACATTTTACGCAAAAAGACCGCCTTAAAGTACGGCGGTCTTTTTATAAAATCAGTCTTCCGAATAGTTATCGTCTTCGATAATGATCTCCTCATATCCCGTATCATCTGAATCGGGCTCCTCTTCATCGTAGGGATATTCTTCAATATCGTCGGTATTTTCCTCTGCAGGCTCTGTGATCTCCTCCGTTGTGGTTTCCGACTCTGTCTCGGTAGTAGCCTCCGTAACGGGCGCGGGATTATATGCCACATAAACAATGAGCGTATCTCCGCTTTCAAGATCGAGTATCTCGTCCTCGTCAGCGCTTACTCCGCAAACATATCCGTCGGCATACTGAGACGTCTCATAGGAGACCTCCTCGTACTTGATGTTCTTGCCCTCAAGGAGATTGAAGTAATCCTTTGCCTTCATTCCCACATACTCGGGCACCTTCACATATCTCGAACCGAGGCTGACCTTGATATGGACATCTGCTCCCTCGGTATAGCTCTCGCCCTTTTCAATGGACTGACCGAAGATTATGCCCTTTTCGTTTTCCTCGTTGAACTCGTACTCGGGAACAAATACAAGACTTGCATAGGTAGGCGAATTCTTGATAGTCTCATAATTCTTGCCCAGAAGGTCGTTCATGATATAAACATTTCCCGAAGCAGAGGAATTGCTCGTATTTTCGGTCTCACCGCTCTCCACCTCGTTGAGAGTAGGCTGAGTGTTCTCCGTTTCGGCAGCCGATGTTGTCTGATATGTCAGCGAGCTTGCCAGATCGTCGATATCCGCCAGCGGCTCGCCGTTGGTGGTGATACCGTTGGCAACGCTGCTGCTGTTGTCATCAAGAGCTATCATAACCACTGCCATAAGTGCGATCATGACAATTGCCGTTGCAAGTCCCACAAGAATAAATACCTTATGGCGGCTGGGCCGGGTCTTCTTAGCCGCAGTCCCATGAGCAGACGAAGCGCCGCTCCTGCCGAAGCCCTCGGCATAGGTTTCATCGTTTGCGTACTGTCTCGGAATTGAGATAGACTGTGTCTGGACGATCTTCTGTTCCTCAGGCTCTTCAAAAAGCCCTGTCACAAGCTCGGTGACGGTCTGAATCCTGTCGTCGCTGCGAAGAGCAAGACCGTTCATGATAACATCCGACACCTTGGGCGGTATCGAAGAATTGAGTGACATCGGCTCGGGAAGAACATCGTTTTCCTCGCGCGCCTTTGCCGATTCCGGAACAGAACCCGTAAGCAGACGATACAGAAGCGCTGATATGCCGTAAACATCCGTCCATGTCCCCTGCCATTTGCCTGAGCTGTACTGCTCGGGAGCCGCATATCCGTCGTATATCTCGGAATTCAGTTCAGTCTCTGCAGTGCGTTCGTCAGCAACGCAGAAGCCCGTCAGGATAAGCTCATCTCTTGGGGTCACTATAATGTTATCGGGGCATATGCCACGGTGGATAAGCCCCGCATTGTGTATCTGAGACAGCGTGGTAAACAGCGGCGGGAAAAGCTTTTTCACCTGTTCCCATGTCATAACTCCGCCCAGTCCGCGGATATGATCGGTAAGAGGGATCCCCTCGATAAAATTGAAAACCACATAACCTGTGTTGTTATCTCCGAACATATCCACCGCAGGATTGATATGATTTACATTGCGGAGCTTAGCCAGAGTCTTGTTGAGCTCAACGAACTCGGACATAAAAGTCTTATACTGAGCGACGGCGTTCTGATTCACCGCGACCACTGAGCTGTCCTTTACTCTTTTGCAGAGCGTATCGGGCATATATTCCTTAATAAGCACCTTGGTGCCGTTTACGCTGTCAAAGCCGATATACACGGCGCTTTCACCGTTGCGGTGAAGAAGCCTTCCCGCAAGATAACGACCGTTCAGCGTTGTCCCCGGAGCAAGATAAGCAGGGTCATGGGGCGTTCCCACGGTATAACCGCATACGGGACAAACCATGCTGTCGCTTTTTGGCTCCATGCAGCCGGGACAAAGATTCAGATTCAGCTGCAAAACCGACATCCTCCTTTGCAGACATGATAAAAGCATGCTTTACATGCAATACTTCACTATACTATAATAACAATTTCCGTCATTATTGTCAATCGTCTTGCCCAAATTGTATGCAAATTGTATACTAAAAGCCGTTGTTTGTTGACATTTTGTTGTCATTCTGTAATCCTTAGCGGAAATTTTGGGGCTGAATGTCAGAAAAAGCCATAAATTATCGCCGCAGTTTTTCGCAGGATAAGCGCAGTTTATGTAAAAAACAAGCAGGAGAACAGCCCGAAGGCTAAATTCTCCTGCAAAAATTTTAAGCTTTCACTTCATTCTTCCGAAGCCCTTTTCAGAGTATGACGAATTCGTCGTTACAATGCCATTTATCGAAACCGACTCCGAGGTATTGCCTGCAGCTATGGTGTAGGTCTCTCCTTCTTCGATGTCAGGTGAGGAAAACACTATGCTCTGCCATTCCTTGGAAAAGCTGTGTGAAAGAATAACATTTCCTTCGCTGTCGGATATTGTGACCTCTTCATCAGCCGAGATCATGCTTTCAAAATTATGAAGCACCGAATACTGGGACGAATTTTCACCAAACCCCTCAGCCATTCCCGACGCTCCGCAGGCAATGATAACTCCTCCC
Source organism: Oscillospiraceae bacterium (assembly GCA_051893755.1). Classification (GTDB taxonomy): domain Bacteria; phylum Bacillota; class Clostridia; order Oscillospirales; family Ruminococcaceae; genus RGIG4694. Next base: position 1,745 of record JBJFHQ010000010.1, on the reverse strand, counting down.
GTCACCTCGGCAGTGCCGTTGTAATCCAGAGCACCGTTTCCGCTGTTGGTCGGACCGCTTACGTAGATCTCGCCGCCCTTTACATAGAGGTCTCCGTTAGAGTCGATACCGTCCCCACCTGCATTGAGCTCGGTAACTCCGCCGTTTATCTCGATATATACTCCGTCTTCGGGCTCGAACATATTCATCGAACCTGAGCCGTCCGTTCCGTTGAATCCGTCATCGGACGACACAGCCGAGATATTTCCGCCGTTCACGGTAATAGTCTTAGCTTCTATCCCCTCGAAGCTTTCGGTTATAGAGACCGCTCCGTCGGTAATAAGAAATGCACTGTCGGCATGGACTCCCTGACTGCCCGCAGATGCAGTGATGCTTCCGCCCGATATAGTGACGTTCCCGTTGGAATGGACGCCGTCACCCGCAGCATCTATCGTTATTTCTCCTCCCGATACGGTCAGGAAGGTCTCAGCCTTGATACCCTTGGGAGCGGAGGACTCCTCTGTGCTGTCCGACGATGCCTGCGCCGCAGCTTCTCCGTCGGCATTTCCTTCGTAAACGGCATACATATTCTGCATATCTTCGTTCTTTTCGGGTCTTTCGGGCATTTCGCCGTTCATTTCGGGCATATTCTCCGGCGGCGTAAATTCTCCGTTTTCCGTCATTTTCTCCTTCTTACGAAAACCTCCGTCCGCACCGTTTCCCTCGGGTCTTTCGCCGCCTCCGAAAAATCCGCCGCCCTTGTCGCCGCCTGTTTTCGGTTGGGCATTCACATATCCGCCTCCCGCGGTCAGGTCAAGCACTCCGCCGCTTACCTCCAGCGCCGCCGCAGAGGATATACAATTATCCTCCGAAACAACGGTGATGTTTCCTCCGCAGATGATAATGCTTCCCTTGTCAGCGTCCTCGGTGTTGGCAGACTTTATACCGTCGTTTCCGGCAGTAACTGATATGTTCCCTCCGTCGATCTCAACCAGGTCCTTGCCGCATATCCCGCTCGATACGGCAGTGACATTAAGAGTCCCGCCGAGCACCGCAAGATCGTCCTTTGATACAATACCGTGCTTGTAATTGCCGTTCACATCAAGCGTACCGTCGCCGCCGATGATTAGGTCTGCTTTGGAGAAGATGCAGCCGTCCGAATTATCCCCGTCGGAATACGCCGCACCGTCGGAAAGCTTATTTTCCGTGCCCTCCTTCAGTATGACATACACATTTTTAGCCGATGTGACAAGCAGCGCAGGACCGTCCGCACAGGTGATATCCGCATTGTCAAGGATAAGCTTGACATTTTCCTCTTCGCTGCAGTTCACAGCGATACTTCCGTCGGAGGTACTGCCTGAGATCACGTATTCTCCACCTTCGGATATGGTGACCGTACCGTCTGCATAAACCGCTCCCTGTCCGTCAATGACAGCGCCTGAACCGTCAAAGGTGATCTTCGCTGCATTCAGGTCATCATAATCAACAGTCTTCTCGCTGTATTTTGCAAGCTGAACAGCTGTTTCGCCCTGATTATCGGTATCGGAGCCTGCTGCAGCTTCCGATACCCCGGAGCTTTTATCCGCATTTTCCGCATAATTTCCGCAGCCCGTAAGCGCCGCAGCCGATAAGACCATAGCGGCGCCTATCAGTGCAAATCTGTTTATTGAGTTCATAATATCATCCTTTCTCAATCAGAAAAGCGCCTGTTCATCGGAAACGCTTATCTGAGAGCACATTATTTCAAGATTTCCGTTTCTGCATCT
>JBJFHQ010000009.1:0-5113 GCA_051893755.1 Oscillospiraceae bacterium | reverse complement strand
TTTTATAAAAAGCAGCTGAGATTATACTAAAGTTTTGTAAAAAAATGACGATATATAAATTGGAGAATTATATATTTCAGACATAAAATGTCAGGGGCATATTATTCTGCAGTGAGTATTTATTAACGGAGGAACACTCAATGGTTTTATCAATAGGAATGATCGTAAAAAACGAGGAAAAATATCTGGAGCGCTGTCTTTCGGCGCTGGTTCCCATACTTGAAAATGTAGACAGCGAGCTGATCATCGCTGATACCGGTTCTACTGATAACACCGTTGAAATTGCTAAAAAATTCACCGATAAGGTCTGCTATTTCGAATGGATAAACGACTTTTCCGCTGCCCGTAATTTTACTATGCAGCAATCACAGGGCGACTGGTTCATGTTCATTGACGCAGACGAGATCCTTCAGGATGCCTCGGATATCATTCACTTTTTTCATTCGGGCGAGTATCTCAAATACGGTTCTGCGACTTATATTCAAAGGTCATATACAGATATGGCTCACATGGATAAATATGCCGATTTCAGAGCATTAAGACTTACTAAAAGATTTGACGATGTTGCTTTTGTGAATCCTATCCATGAGGCGATCACTCCCCTCCACAAACCCGTAAAATTTCTGGATGCTATTGTAGATCATTACGGCTATATGTTCAGAAATGACAAGGGCGTTACAGAAGATGCTAAAGAAAAAAGTAACCGTAATCTTCCGCTCCTGCTTAAGCAGTTGGATTCTTTGAACGAGGGAGAGGTGCCTGAATTTTCTGTATACACCGAAATAGCTGACTGCTATGAGATCATTGACGATCTTGAAAATGCTCTGAAATATCTGAGAATCGGACTTGATGTTCTTGATCATTCCTGCATTGCGATATGTGCATATTACAGTCATGCATGCGTGCTGCTTCTGAACATGGAAAGATATGATGAGACTATAGAACTCTGCAATGATTATTTTTCGCCTAAAAATTCTTCGCGAAAAGGCGATCTTGCTACGGATATATCAATATATGCTATACGCGGTGATGCCTATTTCCGTCTTGATAGATATAAAGAATCAATTGATGATATGATCTCTTTTTTCAAGGTGTACCGTAAATTTACCAATAACAGACTGAATACGGAGGATTTGTTATATGGTGATGTCAAGGTCAAAAATTCAAATCTGAAAAGCATTGGGTTTATATTCCTTCACAGCTGCATTAAGGAGAAACGATATAATACCGCAAATGATTATATGAAATGGTTCCCTATTGAGGAATTCCTAAATGACCGTGAATATGTTTTCAAGTATCTTCATCTGCGCAACTCAATAATGGAAAATTCTAACTTTGACGGAATGCCTGCATTGTATTCGCAGTTGGATGATTATAATAAAACTCAATATGAACGTATCATACGCTGGAGTCTTTTTAAGTCCGACAAGCGTGATAGTATACTGAAAAATCTGCCATATATTTCAAAAAGCAGCCCCAAAATAGCTGAACTGTCCGATATTTACAATGACTTTTTTGGTAAGAACAAAGCAGATGCCGGCAAAATCGAACATTTTATATCAGCTTATGGCACCGAATTTAATACAGATATCCTGTGCGTTATGATGTCTGCGAATATGGATATCACACCTTTTATCACTGCTCCTGATTTTAATGTCAAGGACAGCATTCACGCTCTTTTTGATGATTACAAGGACTATCAGACTGCCCTTGCAGAATATGACACAAATAAAATTTCTCCTCAGGGACTGGCAAAGGCTGCGGAAGTATATGGCCGTGCAATGGTTGAATCACAGAAACAGAAAAAAGATATTTCAAAGCTGTTCCGCGAATACGGCAAAATAGGCAGCAGATGGCTCAGCGAGTTTGAAAATGAGGAAAATATCCCCGCGGATATCAGGGCGGCAAGTATTGCATACAGTATTACATCCGCTCAGGACAGTAAAGACTACAAGCTCTGCATAAACGAAATGCGCCGCCTCATAAAGACATTCCCCGAATTTGCACCGATCGTCAAGGAATATCAGGAGGTCATCAAAAAAGAAATCCGCCCTGTACAAAGCGAGAACTCCAAGCTTGCTGAAATGGCAGCTGTCGTTAAAGCAAATATCCGCAATATGATAAGCTCCGGAAATCTTTCCGCTGCCCAGAACACCTTGACTGAACTGGAAAAGCTATGCCCCGGAGACCCCGATATCGGCAAGCTTAAAAATGATATCGCAAATGCGGCAAATTGAATTGTTTTTTTCTGAATAACTTACTTTAAAATTACCCCCTCGACTATAAAATGACTGCATACGAGAATCTTTAGGCAACACCGCACAGAGCTTGTGCACAAGATGACGGAAAATATGCAAGCAGATTGCGTGCAAAACCGTCAGGAATGCTTTGTGCGGTGTTGCCTTACAAGGATACTGAACAATCAGATATCAAACGTGCAAAATACGCTGCCAACAGCAGTGATCCTGACAAAAAACTAAAGACAGCACAGTCTGCATGACGGTGCTGTCTTATTAAGTAGGATAAATTATTTATTCGGTATACTATATCGTCCTCATACCTGCAAGCTGAGCATTGCTGCAAGGATAGCGTTGGAATATGTAGATACTCCGCCCTTGCTGTTATACACGCCTGACATCTGAGAGCCTGCCGCTTCGCTGACAAACTTCGCCTTGTCGGAAATCTTCGCACTATAGGAGTAATTTCCCGAAAGCACAGACTTTACATCGCTGACTGCTGCCGAATCAAGCTTCTTGCTGTCAACTGAAAGCGTATTATCATCGTTGATCGACACGCCTATCCTTTTCAGTGCGCCTGCAAATGCGGAGGTAGTCTGGGTCATCGACACACCCTTTGAAAGTGCTGCGATATTCTCGGAATTCTGAAATGCCTTTATTGTCTTGTTATAATCAGAAACCATGGTATTTACGCCCTCGGCTATCTTCCTGCGGTCATACTCGCCCTCGGAGTTCTTCTCGAACATTTCGCCCGAAGCCAGCGCCGCAGTGGACTTCTGCAGAGCAGCCGCATTCTTGGACAGAGTAGCCTCGTCGGCATTTACAAGACTGCTGCTGCCTGTTTTATTGCTGTTTTCGTAAATATCCTTGATAGAGGTCATAGCAGAGGTCTGCTTTATTACGGAATTTTTCAGCATGTTGGTGAGTGTTCCTCCCGACTTGCTGCCCGAGCCGACAAATGTGTAGCCGCTGTTCTTAAGATACGAATTGATATAAAACGCAGTATTTGTTCCCGAGATATACGACATAAACATCTTCCTTTCGATAATTATTTTTTATTCAAAGCCTCGGTCTTAGCCGTTGCAAGCATAAGCTTTATTCTGTTTTCCTGGTTGACCTTCGTTGCACCCGGGTCATAGTCGATAGCAACGATATTCGCATCGGGACGGACTGCCCTGAGCTTTCTTATCATGCCCTTGCCCACGATATGATTCGGCAGACAGCCAAAGGGCTGCGCACAGACGATATTCTTCGTACCCGAGTTGATGAGCTCCACCATTTCCGCAGTGAGGAGCCACCCTTCGCCCATTTTATTCGCCTCGGACACATAGGGCATTGCATTTTTCTTGGTTTCCTCAAACCGGGACGGCGGACGGAACCTTGTCTGCTGAACTGCCTTTATCATCTTGTTCTGCATCATTATCAGGAATTTCTTGATAGCTCCCGAAGCCACAGCCTTTACATGCCGCACATGATACAGCCGATAATCCACCATATGATGATCGCACATAAACAGGATAAAGTCCAGCAGCCCCGGGACTACCACCTCGCAGCCCTCGTCCTGCAGAAATTCCTCCAGCTTGTTGTTTCCCAGCGGAGCGTATTTTATGTAGATCTCGCCCACAATACCCACGCGGATACGCTCTTCCTTGCGGCAGGGTATCGCCTCGAAGCTTTTGAGTATCTCCACCGAGCGCTTTGAGAAGCCGTTTATCGGAACATTGATGCTCACAAGCTTTTCCACCCATTCTTCGATAAGCCTGTCCGTGTCGCCCTTATTGACCTCATAGGGGCGCACCTGATTTGCCGCCAGCATGATAAGGTCGGCATAACAGATAGCCGTGCCCATCTCCAGCAGCAGCGGAAGCGTGAGCTTGAAGCCGGGATTTTTCTCCATGCCCGAGGTATTCAGCGACACCACGGGAACAAATTCCAGCCCATTCTTGATAAGAGCCTTTCTCAGCAGATTTATATAATTGGAAGCACGGCATCCGCCGCCTGTCTGAGTTATCATCAGAGCAGTCTTGTGGACGTCGTACTTTCCCGATTTAAGCGCATTTATCATCTGCCCGATAACAAGCAGGGCAGGATAACAGGTATCGTTATGAACATCGCGCAAACCTTCATCAACGATAGGACGGTCCGTAGTCTTTAAAAGCTCGACCTTATAGCCGTTATTGTTCAGGATACGTTCAAGCAAAGTAAAATGAATAGGGAGCATCTGCGGGATAAGTATGGTATATTCGCGCCGCATCTCCTCCGTGAACAAAAGCCTTCCGCTTTCGTCATAAATAAGCTGTGCCATATAAAAAAGTGATTCCTCGATCCAAGTAATATTTTCTCTATTTTATATATTGTACCACATCTGCCGCGATTTGTCAATAGCCGCAGCAGCATATTTCACAGCTTCTTCACCGTTTCGAGCAGCTCATTTTTGCCCACAGCGCCCACGATCCGGTCAAGCTCCTTCCCGTTTCTGAATATTATCATGGTAGGAACATACTGCACGCCGTATTCTATGGCAAGATCGGGGTCGCTGTTGATGCTTACCTTCACCACCGACAGCTCATCTGCGTATTCCTCGCCTATCTCGTCGAGGACGGGAGCCATTCTTCTGCAGGGTCCGCAGGTCTCGGAAAAGAAATCCGCAATAACGGTCTTCTCCGCAGACAGCACCTTTTTCTCAAATTCATTTCCGCCGATTATTTCCGACATTTTTATCATTCCTTTCGGTAATTTTTCAATTCTATTATGCGTACTCATCGCAGTTTTATTCTGTATTTTAAGTATACCAAATAAGTATAGTTTTGTCAATACTTTTTGAAATCGAGTAGGAGGCTGCCCATTAATTGAGCAGCCGACCTCTCACACCACCG
>JBJFHQ010000008.1:0-5148 GCA_051893755.1 Oscillospiraceae bacterium | reverse complement strand
TGTGACGTCTGTCTCGCAAAAAGCAGAATACCGAACACAATAAGGTAAAATGGCAGCACATAGCCCATAAATTCGAATAAACCCTTTAGACAGAGGTCAATCAGTTCGCCCAGTCTGCCGGCGCCTCCCGTAAATGAAGCCACTATAAGAAATACACCGATGACCTGAATGCGCTTATCGAGAAAAATCCCCAGCTGAAATGCGTGCCGCTTGAAAAGCTGATATTCAGCCGAAACGACGATATCCGCTTTAATGCGGGAGGCTTTTACAATCACGGGATATATTTCTCCCGCATGGCAAAGGGCGGAAAAAAGCCGTCGGAGCATATGGAGAAGCGGATCTCCAAAGCCTTCGGCGGCATGGACGGTTTTTATAAGCAGTTCAAAAAGGCAGCCATGAGCATAAAGGGCTCAGGCTATGCATGGCTGTGCTGTGAGAATGGCACGCTGAAAATAGGCACTACCGTCAATCAGAACACGCCCTCGGTGGATAGGCTCATTCCGCTTGTCTGCTGTGACCTGTGGGAGCATGCGTACTATCTGGACTATCAGAACCGCAAGTCGGAGTACATAGATGCGTGGTTCAGGCTTATCGACTGGGAGAAGGCGGAGGACGCCCTGTTAAAAATTGTCCGATAGGCTCATTATCACGGAGGTCACGGCGATAGGGCAGGTCTCGCAGCGGAGTATCCGCTTTCCCAGCCATATGGGAACAGCGCCCGCAGCTGTCGCCCTGTCAACCTCGCTGCGTTCAAAGCCCCCCTCGGAGCCTATCATCACAGCAACGCTTTTTTCGCTGTCGATGCCCGCTTCGGAAAGGGAGCTCCCGCCGTTTTCATAGCAGATGAGCTTTATCTCCGAGGACTCCATATCCCGCAGCGCTTCCTCAAAGGACAGCACGGGCGATATCTCGGGAATGATACCCCGACCCGCCTGCTTGGCGGCTTCCTCGGATATCTTCCGCCAGCGGGCAAGCTTTTTCTCCGCGGACTTCTCGTCGGGACGGGAAACGCACCGCTTCGAGATGAAGGGCACTATCCGATAAGCGCCCAGCTCGGCGGTCTTTTGTATTATCAGCTCCATTTTGTCCGACTTGGGCAGCGCCTGATAGAGAGTGAGCTTAATGGTGGGCTCGCAGTCGGAGGGAGCGACACTTTCGATATGACAGGTGACCTCTGTTTCGGTCATGGCGGATATTCTGCAGCTGTACTCCATGCCTTCACGGACAAAGGTAATGCTGTCGCCTGTCTTCATTCGAAGAGAATATCCGATATGACGGGCATCGCCGCCCGAAATGACGATATCATCACCGCGGACAGCGTTTTCGTCGGCAAAAAATCTTGGCATATATCCACCTTATCTGTCCACAAAGCCTGCTTTGTGATATGCCTTGGAAACGATGCGGGAGGATATCTTAAATGCGGTCTCGTCGCCCCGCTTGTAGCACTGTACGAGATAATCCTTATTCTTCATAAGGTCGTCGAACTTCTCTCTCACGGGAGCAAGATGATCTGCAACAGCCTCGCCCACAGCAAGCTTGAAGTCGCCGTAGCCCTTTCCGTCGAACTCACGCTCGATATCCTCAAGGGACTTGCCCGTTACAACGGAGTAGATAGTCATAAGGTTATTGATGCCGTCCTTGCCCTCGGCGTACTTCACGCAGGAATCGCTGTCGGTAACGGCTCTCTTGAATTTTCTGATAATGGTGTCCTTATCGTCGAGAATGTAAACGCAGCTGTTCTGGTTCTCGTCGGATTTGGACATTTTCTTTGTGGGGTCGGAAAGTGACATGATCTTTGCGCCCTGCGGGGGGATATATCCGTCGGGGAGGGTGAAAAGCTCGCCGTAGCGCTGATTGAACCGCTGTGCGATATCGCGGGTCAGCTCTAAGTGCTGCTTCTGGTCCACGCCCACGGGGACCAGGTCTGCATTATATGCGAGAATATCCGCCGCCATGAGCACAGGATATGTAAACAGACCTGCATTCACATCGTCGGCGTGCTTAGCGGACTTGTCCTTGAACTGGGTCATTCTGGAGAGCTCGCCGAACTGTGTATTGCAGGCAAGCAGCCAGTTGAGCATGCCGTGAGTGGGGACATGGCTCTGGATAAAAGCAACGGAGTTTTCGGGGTCAACGCCGCAGGCAACGATAGCCGCATAGGCTTCGAGGGTGTTCTTGCGAAGCTTTGCGGGGTCCTGTCTCACGGTGATAGCGTGCATATCGGCGATCATGTACAGGCAGTCGTAATCGTCCTGAAGCTTAGCCCAATTCTTGATAGCTCCCACGTAATTTCCGAGAGTAAACGCGCCCGAAGGCTGGATACCGCTCAGAATGACCTTTTTCTTTTCTGTATTTTCCATATCAGTATATCCTTTCACTTAAAGCAGGCAGGAACGCTGCAAAGCGTCCCGTGCTGCTCTTTATGCAATATTATTCCTGTGTATCGGAGTTTATGACCTCTTCCTCATCGGAAGCCGAAGCAGCTTCTTCTGCGGCTCTTTCCGCCTCGTCCGCTTCGTCGAGCTGGGAGAAGAGCACGGAGAGGGAATAGCTCTCATATTCCGACATGTATATCGACGCAGCCTCGTAGCCCTCGGTACCGTCCTCGGCGATAGAGAAGCTGTCTATCATCTCGTCGAACTCATGGGAGACCAGGTCATAGTTTTCCTTTGAGGTCTCGAATCTCAGGCAGTATGCGTCCGTTCCGTAATAGAAGACATAGAGTCTGTCCTGATATTCGCCGATAACGCTTTTTTCGCCTGTTTTGTTGCCCTCGTCGTCCAGTTCGAAGATGTACGCCGTAACGGTGTAATCGTATCTTATGGCAGGCTGACCCGCAACGGTGGTATTCTGAGGCTCGCCGAAATCGGAGTCTGCCTGATAGTACATGTTCTGGATAACGATGCTTGCGGCAGCGCTGTCGGCGAGAGTTTCAAGGGGAGAAAGCTCGGCGTCGGGACCGAAATTCTGCGCCTGAATGGAGAGATTTGCAAGATTGCTTGCATAGAACTTGCCGTCCTTGGAGTTCTCCACTATGGACCAGCCCTCGGGAAGAGTGATCTGAGTCTTGTAGATAGCGCGGTCCACCTCGTTTTCAACGTCTGTGACGGTGGAGAAGGTGACCGATTCGGAGGTCTCCGCGGGAACGGAAGTCTCCTCGGGAGCATTGTCCAGCAGTCCCTGAACATCCGCAGTGGTATATGAGCCGTCCGCAGACGAGCTTTCGGTCACGGCATTATCGCCGTCGGAGCCGCCGCAGCCCGTAAGTGCCGAAGCGGCAGTCATAACAGCAGCAATGGCTGCAATAAGCTTTTTCTTTTTGATATTCATTTTCTTATTCCTTTCGCATGTAATACACATTTATAGGAAACAGGATCAGTCCTCTTCGGAATATTTCCCGCTTTTCACAGCGTCTGCAAGTATCGACCTTTCATAAGAGAATGTGAAATTCCCCGAATAGATCCTGTTTTTATATTCTACTGCCTTTTCCTCCTTGGTTTTGGGAGGATTCCCGCTTATCGGGAGAGTTATCCCCATATGATACATGAACTCGTCCCTGCAGCAGTAATATCTGCCGCCCAGCTTTTCGCAGAAGGAGTCTGTGAGAGCCTCGGTCAGCACATCAAAGGGTACGAGCCTGCTTGCTGAGGAGCGGACAGCCTTTGCGGCAGATCTTTTTCCTTCAAGGGTACCTCCCGTAATGGTGAAGCCCGTTTCGCTGTCGGTGTGAAAGACATGGACCTCCACGTATTCGGGCTTGTATTTCATGAGCAGTATCTCCCTCACCGCCGCAGCGAACAGTATGCGCAGCGTATCGGGACGTATCACCGCATAGGAGCCTTCCTCGCCGTAAACGGATATCCTTATAGAGTAGTCCCTTGTTATCTTCCGCATATCGCGGGCAAGGTCACAGAAAAGCTTGTACAGGTCTTCGGATACGGTATATATCTCGGTCTGGTTCTCGTACAGGTTCAGATCGTCGTACATGAGCAGCTTTCCGTAAAGGGAGGAAAGGACTCTGTTGGCGGTCTCAAAATCCGATGTGACATTGGGCGGGATGCAGCCGTAGGCGTGACCCTTTGTATATATGTCGTCCAGCGCGGAGGATACTGTCGTGACAGAGGACCTTATCATATAGGAAAGATCGTTCATGATGCGCAGCGAATCCGGCGTAGGGTCGGACATGAGCCGTTTTGTTATCACTGCGACAGAGTAGTCTTCCTTATGAGAAACGCCTGCATAATAGACGTATTTTCCGCAAAGGGCGGGAGAGGCTGTCTGTATCATCTCAGAAAGACGGGCCCTGCCCAGCTTTTTTTCAAGCTCGTCAAAGGACTTGTTGCTGCAGATGATCTCCTCTTTGCGCAGAGCCGCTGCAGGGATATCGCCAAGAAGCTCTATCGCGCTGCGGATATTTTCTGTGCCGCTCATTTCCCCACCCCCGTTAAAAGTTCCTCTCATATAATAAGCATACAATTATATTATACTCCATATTATGATGAATTGCAAAAGTATTTAGTGAATAAATTGTGTATATTAATAAAACTTTTTGTGATAGCAAGCCTGCACCAATAAATTGACGGAAAATTAACAATAATTTTTATTTTTTTTGCAAAAAGGTATTGCAAAAAAATAAAAAATAGTATAAAATATAATTGTATGATGCGGAGAAATAAATCTTCGCGTCAAGGCCCTATTTTAAAATTTTTAGGAGGAACTTTATCATGTCAGTAAAAGTTGCTATCAATGGATTCGGCAGAATCGGCCGTCTTGCATTCCGTCAGATGTTCGGCGCAGAGGGCTACGATGTAGTTGCCATCAACGACCTTACCAAGCCTTCGATGCTTGCACAGCTCCTTAAGTACGATACCGCTCAGGGCGGCTACTGCGGAAGGATCGGCGAGAACCTTCACACCGTTACCGCTGATGACGAGGCAGGTACTATCACTGTAGACGGCAAGACCCTTAAGATCTACGCTATGGCTAAGGCTAACGAGCTTCCCTGGGGTGAGATCGGTGTTGACGTTGTTCTCGAGTGCACAGGCTTCTACTGCTCTAAGGAGAAGTCCCAGGCTCACATCGACGCAGGTGCCAAGAAGGTAGTTATCTCCGCTCCCGCAGGCAACGACCTTAAGACTATCGTTTATT
>JBJFHQ010000007.1:0-5157 GCA_051893755.1 Oscillospiraceae bacterium | reverse complement strand
GGAGTGCGGACAGAAATGCTGTTGCCCCCGACAGGTTCAGCATGCAGGAGCTTTATTATGCCACAATATGAAAACGTCCCCCGCCAAAAGCAGGGGACGAATTTTTTAAGTGTTCAGAAGCCTATGTAATTACCAGGTACGGGAATTGAGCTGCTTGAACTGTGCAACAGTAGGAGCGTGAGAGTTCATACCGCCGTCTACGTTGATGATCTGTCCGGTTACATACTCGGACTCGTCGGAAGCAAAGTATACGCATGCATGTCCGATATCCTCGGGGCAGCCGTAGCGGTCAACCATGATATTGCTTGTGAAGATATCCTTGAGCATCTGAGGAACCTTAGCCTCGTTCTCGGGAGTAACGATAAGACCGGGTCTTACGCAGTTGCAGCGGATCTTCTGCTTGCCGTACTGGAGAGCGGTGTACTGTGTGAGCATATCAACGCCTGCCTTAGCGCATGCATAAGCTGTGGAGCCAAGGTCGCCTGCGCAGGAAGCCATAGAGCCGATATTGATGATAGAGCCGCCGTTCTCGTTCTTCTGGAGATAAGGAAGAACGCACTTTGTAGCGTAGAATGTACCTCTTACGTCGCTGCTGAAGATAGCGTCCCACATCTCGAGTGTGAGCTCATCAACTCTTCCGTCCTTCAGGCCAACGTTAGCTGCGTTGTTTACGAGGATATCGATCTTGCCGTAGGTCTCAGCTGTATCGGAGATAAGCTTTTCGATAGTGGAAACGTCGGTCAGATCAATAAAATGATAGGAAGCCTCGCCGCCCTCTGCCTTGATCATATCAACAACTGCCTGACCCTTTTCCTGACGGCGGCCGCAGATAATTACCTTAGCGCCTTCAGCTGCGAACAATCTTGCGATACCGATACCGATTCCGCTGGTAGAGCCTGTAACGATAGCAACTTTTCCCTTTAATCTGTCCATTGTAAAGAACCTCCTGTAATTTTTAAAAATATATTACGGTTTTACCCTATAATTGTATTGTATATCATTTCACCAAAAAAATCAAGTAGTTTTTGAAAAATTTCGGTTATTTTTTGAGAAAAAATGCGGCAGCCGCAAAATGTTCCTGCGGACTGCCGCAATATCATAGAAACAGATTCAGGTCACGTATTGTTTGCGGCTTCATTGTTGAACAGGTCAACTATGCGGTTCCACATATAAATGTCTACCTCTCCGCTGGGGGACATTCCCCATACCGTCTGCATGAATTTTACGGTGTTCTCGTTGCCCTTGTCAAAGTGCCCCGTGATGTTGGTGGGACGGATATTCGCAAAGGAGGAGGACAGCTCCGCAAGCATTGCCTGCAGCATTATCACCGCGGCGCCGCTGCTGCCAAGAGACAGCGTATTTCCGTCGTTTGGAAAGGGCTGTATCCCCATAGGCTCGGAGATATATTCCAGAGCCTTGATATATTCTCCCGCCAGCTTGTTCCATGTGCCTTCGTCCACCCTTCCCGTGACGGGCAGACCGTATGCATGCTGAAAAGCCTTCACGGCGTTTACCGTCTCCGCGCCGTAGATGCCGTCGGGGATTATCCGCGGCACTGCGCCGTTGTAAAAGGAGATAGTGCGCAGATACTGCTGTATCTCATTGATATGAGACTTTTTTTCCTTGTCGGTGTAGGTCAAGGCAATACCTCCTTTCTATGTGATGATGTACCCGGGATATTGTCCCGGCTGTTTAACGTAGCCGTATTTCAGGTCGGAGTATACGGACGACAGCTTATTCCATGTGACAGCGTCCACCCGTCCTGTGGGAGTGAGCCCGAAGGTCTGCTGGAATTTCTTCACTGCGTCCTCGGTGACAGTGCCGAAGTAGCCTGTATCGGGCACTGCGGGGATATCGGGATAGCTGTCGTGGATATAGGTCAGGTACTGCTGGACAACACGGACATAATCGTTAGTCATTCCCACAGACAGCGGACTTCCCGGATATAGGGGAAGGGCTTCCCCGACAGATACGGGAGCATTTTCCACGATGCCCGCATAGGCACGGTACAGGTCGCTCCAGGTCTGAGCGTCCACTATGCCTGTGGGCTCCAGCCCGTAGGTGCGCTGGAAGGACTTTACCGAATCCTCGGTCTGTTCGTCGAATTCGCCTGTTATCTCCACAGGCTCCACAGCGGCATAGTATGCTCCGATGACAGCGAGGAAATACTGTAAGTAGGTGATATTCCGTCCCGAATCGCCCCTTTGCAGTGCACGGGAGATATTCTGAGGCGCTTCTCCCAGCTTGATGCCCTCCGAATCCAGCTCGGCAAGGCGCTTGACGCTGGTGTAGATGTAGGATATCTTATACCAGGTCGCCTTGTCGATGATACCGGTCCGGTCGAGACCGAAGATGCTCTGGAATTTTTTCACGGCAGCCTCGGTCTGCTCTAAAAAATTGCCCGTAACGGGATTTATCTTCGGGATAGCGGGATAGTTGTTGGATATGCGGTTGAGCATGGTCTGCATCAGCCGCACTCTGTCGCTCTGCTCGCCCAAGGAGATCGCGGGCGGCACAAAGGAGGGTATATTTCTTTCGATAGGTGCGTTCTTCACTATATTGATATCGGGGCCGTAGTAATACTGAAGTATCTCATAGGGCGTATAGCCGCGGTTTGCGAGGTCAACGGTACCCCACTGATAGAGACCGTCGCAGGTGGTCTGTATGCCGTCGCAGTAGGCGGTGAAGTAGGGGTTTATCTCTCCCTGCCGCACCACGTAATCGTTGAAAAGCTCGTCGGTGAGCTCACGGATATTCTGGAAAATAGTGCGGTCGGGGTCGAAGGTCTGGTCGTACTGGGTGGTGGACGTAATGTCGAAGTCATAGCCTCTCGAGCGGTACCATTCCGTGTAGATGCGGTTGAGGGCGAAGCTCACTATCGCATAGATGTTCGCTCTCAGCGCATTTTCGGGCCATGTGGGATAAAGCTCCCCCGACGCCACGTTTGCTATATACTCTGGAAAATCAAGGGTGACGTTGGGAGCGGAGCTGTCGTCGGGATAGCCGAGATGCACGGTGATACGGTCGGGAATATACGGTGTTCCCGTCATGGAATACCCCCTTCAGGATCTGGGCTGGATGCCGGGAAGAGTCCCCGATTCGGGATAGGGAATAAGGTCCACAGGCTGGAGGCTCTTCACGCCCGCTTCTATCATGATATTGATATTTGTCAGCGGATAATAACCGTTTGCATAAACGGAGGCGGTATATTCCGCGAAGGGACGGGAGTTGCCGGGTCTGTAGGGATTATACACATATTTCGGAGCGGGCAGGAATACTGTCCTTGTAAGACCCGACGCGTTGGTGCGGAGTATCCTTGTAAGGAGCCGCTTTCCGTTTATCACACGAGAGACCACGACGGTAGCTCCCTGAACAGGATTTCCCTGTGAGCCTGTGGTGACCTCGAACTGGAGCGAGCCCCAGCCCGTGTCTCCCGTGAGATTGGTCCACGAGCCGATTATCACGAAACGCGGGTCGATAGAAGCAGGCATAGCCTCGTCCTCGGCGAGGTCGGGCGGGAACTCAAATGCGGGCAGAAGCTCGGACAGCACATCGGAGCCGCTCAGCTGAGTATTGACTGTGGTTCCTGTTACCATGGGATTGATAAAGACGCCGCGGATAGCGTTGTCGTTATTTTCGGCGGTTTCGGGAGCGGGAGCCTCATTTGACGGAGCGGCAGCAGTTCTCGGAGCAGCAGCCTCGGTCTGACGGGGCATAGGATTGTCGGCATTGACGATTCCGCTGCCCGTGAGACTGTATGGTGTGGGAACAGGTCCGTTGATAAGGTTATCGGTAACATCGGGGCCATAGCTTGGCAGAGGCATGGGGATACCCGCAGCATTGCCGTCGGTCTGGCTGCTGATTATCTCCTCAGCTGACATAAATCTGCACTGTCCCGAGGTGGTGACCTGTCTCTGAGTAGTCTGGACGGTGGTCTGGGTATTCGGAGCATTATTCACGGGAGCGTTATTTATCGGGACAGCGGTGTTATTCGGGACAGTATTTGCATTACGGGGCATTTCCGAGGCGGCGTTCATATTCGGAGACATGCCGCCCGTTCCGCCGTTCATACGGTAAAGGCGCATCATTTCGTCCTTATATCGTTTTGCCATGCTGTCGAGATTTTCGTTATTGTTCATAGCTTTTCCTCCAAATCATTACTGAGCTTGCACTGCGCCGCGGGAATATCATCGGCGCTTACATAAATATCTATGCTTTTGGGAGACAAATAATTACTTTTTCCATGGTACTTGATTTTTTTTTCACAATAGGTTATAATGGTATTATGCGATAATATTTTCGGACGTTTGCGCTCCGAAATAACGGATAAAAAGCTTTTTCCGATTTGAAATCTGCGAAAAGGAAGGATAAGAATGCTTAGCAACGAACAGATCGCCGAAAAGATAAAGCGCCGCCGCACAGAAATGGGGCTCACCTTAGGCGAAGTGGCGGAGGCTGTGGGTGTGGCGACCTCCACTATCCAGCGATACGAAAGCGGCAGGATAACAACCTGCAAGATACCTGTTCTGAACTCGATAGCCGCCGCCCTTAAGGTCACTCCCCACTGGCTCTACGGCGACGACGAGCTCCCCGCCAACGTATATCCCGCGGACATGACGCAAATGGTGCGCATACCCGTTATCGGACGGGTAGCAGGCGGAGTTTCCTGCCATGCGGAGCAGAACATCGAATATTACGAGTTTGTCCAGAAGGACATAATCCGTTCGGGCGATACTTATGTATATCTCAATGTAGTCGGCGATTCCATGAGCCCGAAGATAATGGAAGGAGACATTGTTCTTGTAAGATGTCAGCCCACCGTTGACAGCGGCGACTACGCGGTAGTACTTATCGACAACGAAGACGGCGTTGTCAAGAAGGTCATGCTTGAAAAGGACTCTGTGACCCTTATCAGTGAAAATCCCTACTATCCCCCGAGAGTTTTCCGCGGCGAGGAAATGAGCCGCATACGCATTTTCGGCAAAGTCATCGAAAGCAAGAGAAAGTTCTGATTTCCCGCCCGCCCGACCCCTTTTGGTTTATGGCTCCCGTTTCGGTTTTTGGGAGCGGTTGGTTTTGGGCTTTTCGGCTTAGGGGATTTTCTGCGGGGCTATTATATGTTTTCAACCGAAATTTACATCTCTGACGCAGAGCGAG
>JBJFHQ010000006.1:0-5173 GCA_051893755.1 Oscillospiraceae bacterium | reverse complement strand
TGATAACAAAGGCAGTCCGCCGAAAGCTCCGATAGAGCGCTCGGCGGACTGCCGTCATAGTATCACTTACTTGATAAAGAAATAGTAGATAAGCCCGTATATCACCGAAGCCACCGTGCCGTAGAGTATCACGGGGCCCGAAATAATGAATATCTTCGCACCGAGACCCATGACAAAGCCCTCCGATTTAAATTCAAGGGCAGGCGATACCACCGCATTGGCAAAGCCTGTTACAGGAACGAGCGTTCCTGCTCCGCCGTGCTTTGCCAGCTTTTCATACCAGCCCAGTCCCGTCAGTATGGCGCTGATAAGCACCAGCGTTCCCGTAGTGCAGGCAGCCGCCGACTTGTCGGGAAGTCCCAAGTGCAGATACAGGTTTAAAAACGCCTGTCCCACGCAGCAGATAGCTCCGCCGATAAGAAAGGCCTTCGGGATATCCGCCCATGACTTTGAATTGGGAGAGGCTTTCCTGACCATTTCCGCGTATTCCTGTTTTGTGACCGTCATTATGATCGTTCCTTTCCAAGAGTTGATACTTTTATTGTTGCGCGGAAGAATAAATTTATTCCATAAGAAAAGAGGAAAATTATGCTTAAAAATATACTTTCCCCCGCCGACTGCGCAGACTGCCGCATCTGCTGCATTTTCGACAGATACGACCTGTGGGAGACTCCCACCGTCCCCGCAGAGATGAAGGAAGCCCTTTCCGAGCTGGACCCGTCTCTTGAATTCATCTCCAAAGGGAACAGCTTCCGCTTCCGCATGGAGCCGGACGAGGACGGACTGTACTACTGCCCCATGCTGACCGAGACAGGCTGCAAGCTGGGAGACAGCAAGCCTGTGGAATGTCGGATATGGCCATACCGCGTCATGGATCTCCGCGGACAGCTGGTCATCGGCATCGCCTCCATATGCCCCACTATGTACAGCAAGTCCCTGCGGCTATTAAAGGAGGAGCTTGACAACGGTCTGGCTGATTTCATCTTTGCCGAGGCGAAAAAGTGTCCCGATATTATAAAGGAGTATTCCGAGGACTATCCCATACTCAAAACAGGCATGACAGCTGCCGAGTTTTTTGGCAATGAGTGATTCGTTATTGTATACAAAATACTAATCTTATTTTTTCCACCGAAACCTCTCTTGTACATAAAATAACAATAATTCAGACATATTTTTGTCGGTGATTTGTGATATAATAATAAAAACGATTTACGATTGGGGATATTGTTTATGAAAAATGATACCGATAAAGTAAAGGACGTAATAAATAAGACGAAAGCAAAGCTCACTGAAAAAAAAGCAAAGCGCTCCGAAAAGCTTGAAAGCTCTTTGACCGCTGCGGCGGATAAGGTCATAAACAGCGATAAGCACTCCAAGGCCGAACAGACTGTTGAGAAAAAGATGAACAGCAGAAAAACATCCATAAGAATGAGGATCATTCGGGTAGGACTTGTAAGTCTTGTTTCGGCAGCAGTTTTTTTCGCAACCGCTTCCCTTATCATTCTGCACTATAATCTCCGTAAAAATGCAGAAGAAGAGCTGAAAAATCTTGCATGCGCATACGCCTCCGCCATTGATAATTCGGATATTATAGAAAACAAGAATTTTATCGACAATCTGTTTGACGCATTCGTTTCTTCCAATGAAAAGGGCGGCTTCGGATTTGTTATCAACGGAAACAATACCGTCTTCGGCAAGACCAGTTCCGACCTTATCTCAAAGGGCATGAGCTTTGAGGAAAAGGCTGCCGCAGACAGCTCCTTTACAGAACTGTATGACTATATCCTGCTTAATCAGGAGGAACGCATCGAAAACGATGTGACAAGACTTCAGCTGGACGGAGAGACCTACATGATAGCAGCTGCACGCTCTGACGCTTATGATGGATTTTTTGTCTATGTGCTCATGCCGTACAGCTCCATAATGAAAAATTTCTATATGATGCTTATCATAGAGATAGCAATGCTCCTGTTTTTGTGCAGCGTTTCCTTCTCGATATGCACAAAGGTCGCAAATGCTATCTCCAAGCCCATCACCGACGTTACAAGCCGTCTTAAGCTGCTCGCAGAAGGCGACATCACGTCTCCCACTCCCACCAGCAGCAGAAACGATGAAACGCTTATCCTTATAGGCTCTCTGGAGGAAACGGTAAAAAATCTCCACTGCTATATCGAGGATATACATAACGTGCTCTCCAATGTGGCGGAGGGAAATCTTCTCGTGAAGTCCGGGACCGACTATAAGGGCGATTTTGCCGCTATCAAGGATTCACTCGTGATGATACTCGGCTCCCTCAACAGCACCTTCGTTGAGGTGGACCGTGCCGCAGTACAGGTCAAGGACTGCTCGTCGCAGGTGGCAGGCGGAGCGTATACTCTCTCAAACAACGCCTCCAATGACGCAGCTACCGTCGAGGAGCTGACCGCTTCCATGAGCGACATCGCAGGCAAGGTCAGCAAAAATGCCGAACAGGCAGGTCTTGCAAGAAGGCTCACTCACGAGGCTAACGGTCAGGTCGCCGCAGGCAGTGAGACCATGAACCGCATGATATCCGCTCTTAAGGAAATGGAGGAATCCTCCGCACAGATCGCCAAGATCATCGGAGTTATCGACGATATCGCATTCCAGACCAATATCCTGGCACTTAACGCCGCAGTGGAGGCGGCACGAGCAGGTGCGGCAGGCAAGGGCTTTGCCGTTGTTGCGGACGAGGTGAGAAATCTTGCCACAAAGTCTGCGGACGCAGCAAATCAGACGGGCACCCTCATCAATCAGTCTATCGAATCCATGAAGAAGGGCACCGAGCTTGCAAGAAAGGCTGCCGAGGCTCTGGACGAGGTAGTAGTCAAGGTACAGGACGTAAACAAGCTGGTGGACGATATCGCCGCTTCCGCAGAGAATCAGGCTGCGGATATCGAGGCTGTCAACAGCGGAATGGAGCTTATCAACGGCAGTATACAGACCACGTCCTCCACTGCGCAGGAAAGCGCCGCCGCTTCGGAAGAGCTTTCGGGACAGTCCGAGACCCTCAATTCGCTCATCAACAGATTTACATTCAAAAAATAAGGAAGTGCATAAGCTATGGCAATGTTTGATTTTATGAAAAAGAAAAAGGACGAGCCCGAGATAACTCAGCCTGCGCCCTCTGCTCCCGTGAAAAAGCCTGCGGTGGTAAACTCCGACGACTTCTTCGCAGACCTTGACAGAAAGGCTAAGACCCGTCCTGCCAAGAAGATCGAAGCAGATGTTGCAGTCCCCGAGGTAACGGGACTTCGCGAAAAGCCCCTCGAAGCTGCTCCCGATGCGCTTTCGGGCATAAGCACCGACGCTGTGGACACAAGCGGACTTGTGGAGGACAATCCCTACATCGACAAGAACGCCGTGTACGGAGACCTCGCCGAGATAGATATTTCCGCTATTGATACCAGCGGACTTCGGGACGAGCAGTAAATAACTATAATGAAGCTTCGCACATGTCCGAAGCTTCATTTTTTTATTCACACAATTTTCCTTGACTTTTAAGATATTATGTGGTAAACTAATAATATTAATATGCTATAATAAAGTACAAGGGAGATATTTCCGCTTTCATCTCAGACGGGGTGAAGGCTTTATTATACTGTCATCTATTGCAAACAACAAAGTTGTTTGCAACGCCGCCAAAGGCGGCGGCAAAGTCAAAGACTTTGCGAGGGCAGTATGTACGACGGCTCCGGCGGCTTTGCCGCCGCTCGGCAATAAAATTGCCGAGCATTGCAAAATCGTAGATTTTGCAATAGAGCCCAGTATAATTGTATCTCAATACATATCCCGGAAAGGAATGTTCATAATGATACTCAACGGTTCTCAGATCATACTCGAAACCCTTCTCGAACAGGGCGTGGATACCGTTTTCGGCTATCCCGGAGGAGCGGTCCTCAACATTTATGACGCACTTTACGATTACAGCGACAGGATAACTCATATACTCACCTCTCACGAGCAGAACGCCGCTCATGCCGCAGACGGCTATTCCCGCACTACCGGAAAGACAGGCGTTGTCATCGCCACATCGGGACCGGGTGCCACAAATCTTGTGACGGGCATCGCTACCGCTTACATGGACAGTATCCCCATGGTAGCTATCACAGGAAACGTCACCACCGATCTGCTGGGTCTGGACAGCTTTCAGGAGGTGGATATCACAGGCATAACCATGCCCGTGACAAAGCATAACTTCATCGTCAAGGACGTTACAAAGCTTGCCGATACCATAAGAGAAGCCTTCTTTATCGCAAACGACGGCAGAAAGGGTCCCGTGCTCATAGATATCCCCAAGGATATCACCGCCGCAAAGTGCGAGTTTGAGAACAAGCCCGTTCAGGGGCACAGCTTCACCCTCGACAACGACGAGGTGGCAGAGGCGGTAAAGGTCATCTCCGCGGCGGAGAAGCCCTTTATCTACGCAGGCGGCGGAGTTGTTTCCGCTGATGCGGCATCTCAGCTGAAAAGGCTGGCAGAGCTTATCGACGCACCTGTTTCCCTTTCGCTCATGGGACAGTGCGCTATGGACAACAACGATCCCCGCTATATCGGCATGCTGGGAATGCACGGAACAAAAACTGCGGCGGAGGTACTCACAAGCTGCGATGTTATGGTAGTCGTGGGAAATCGCTTTTCCGACCGTGTTACCTGCAATGCTAAGACCTTCACGGAAAATACAAAGCAGTGCAAAATAGTACATATCGAGGTGGATTCCGCCGAGATCGGCAAGAATATCGACGTGGACGTTCATGTCAAGGGCGACGCGGCGCTTATCCTCGGCGAGCTCAACAAGGAGCTCACACAGCAGTCCCACCCCGAATGGATGGCACAGGTACAGCAGTGGAAAACGGAATATCCTCTCCGTCAGGTTTCCGACGATGAGGAGGCTGTTCTCCCCCAGTATGTGCTGGAGACCCTCTGCGACATCACCGACGGAAAGGCTATCATATCTACCGAGGTAGGACAGCATCAGATGTGGACTGCACAGTATTACAGCTTCAGGTCCGAAAGAAGCTTCGCAACATCGGGCGGACTGGGCACAATGGGCTACGGTCTGGGTGCAGCTATCGGCAGCAAGGTTGGAAGTCCCGACAGAACAGTAGTCAACGTTGCAGGTGACGGCAGCTTCTACATGAACATGTCCGAGCTT
>JBJFHQ010000005.1:0-5205 GCA_051893755.1 Oscillospiraceae bacterium | reverse complement strand
TATGTATATTCCAAAAAAGGATATCTTATGATATAATAAGTAAAACGATTACATTTCGGAGGATATGTATATGAAAATGAACATTTCAAAGAAAATTGCCGCGGCTGCAGCTGCGGTGATGCTGCTGACCGCCTGCGGAAGCGGCGCCGATACTGCCGATACTTCCGACGTTCAGACGACTTCGGAAGCTGCTGCCGAAGAAGTCACGACCGCAGCCGAGGAAATAGCCGCGGAAGAACCCGTTTCCGACTGGACAGAGCTTGACAGTGCGCAGATCGCCGAGGAAATGGGGCTGGGCTGGAATCTGGGCAACCAGTTCGAAGCCGTGAACAATGGTACCCCCGAGGAGACTGCATGGGGCAATCCCGTTGTCACCGAGGACCTTATCAAGACTGTCAAGGAACAGGGCTTTTCCAGCGTGAGAATTCCCGTGACCTATCTTTCAAAGATAGGCGAGGGTCCCGATTACACCATTGATGCAGCATGGCTGGACCGTGTTGCCGAGGTGGTGGACTATGTCATCGGCAATGACATGTACGCGATAATCAATATGCACGGAGACGGCTACTACACCATTGACGGAGCATGGCTGCTCTGCGCCGAGGACGATGCCGCTCAGGAAGAGATCAAGGCAAAATATGAAGCGGCATGGACTCAGATAGCAGACCGCTTCAAGGATTATGACGAGCATCTCATATTCGAGTCCATGAACGAGGAATTTAACAACGACTACGGCAAGCCCGATCCTGCGGCTTATGCCAACATCAACGCTTATAATCAGATATTCGTTGATGCTGTACGAGGCACAGGCTCCAACAACGAAAAGCGCTGGCTGCTCATTCCCGGCTGGAACACCAACATCGAATACACCGCAGGCGACTACGGCTTTGAGCTACCCGAGGACAAGCTCTGCACCGCCGACAGTAACCGCCTTATGATATCCGTCCACTATTACGACCCCTATAACTTCACCCTCGACGAAAATTCAAGCTCCGCAAAGACTCAGTGGGGCAAGGACGCCGTTGAGAATTACGACAACTGGGGTCAGGAGGACTACACCGACACCATGATGAAAAAGCTGAACGACAAGTTCGTAAGTCAGGGCTATCCCGTTATCATCGGCGAGTTCGGCACTGTTGACAAGACCTACATGGACGAGGCAAACGGCGCATACAGACGCTACTGGGCGGAATACTTAGTCAAGGCTGCAAAGGCAAACGGCATTATCCCCGTTTACTGGGACAACGGCTGGAACGGCAAAAACGGTCTGGGCGTTATCGACAGAAGCACCTATGAGGTGACTCAGCCCGAGATCATCGAGGGCATGGTACGCGCTATCACCTCCGACAGCGACTACGAGATACCCTCCGTAAAATGAGCATACTTTAAAAATATTGAGGACATCGCAGAAAATGCGGTGTCCTCATTTTTTAAGGCAACACCGCATAAAGCTTGTGCGGTGTTGCCTTATTCGTGCTTTATTTCACCTGCAAGCTCAAAGCCCTTTTTCGCAGCGATAACGGCAATTATCTCATTGATGACCGCCGCTGCGGCTATTGTCCCCTGCAGTATTTCCGCGCAGCCGTCAGATACTCCCGACAGCATTGAGACCGCTATCCCCGTGAACACAAGAGATACTCCCGAGTGGGGCAGCAGAGTAAGTCCCAGATATTTCTGCACGGTCTTTTCCGCTCCCGTGGCTTTGGAGCCTATGGCTGCGCCGAAATATTTTCCAGCCGCTCTCGCAGCAATATAGATAAAGGTATACAGCCCCGCATTCGCTATGGCATGATAGTCAAGTGGCGCGCCCAGATTGAGTATAACAATTATCATCGCTATTGCAAGGATAGGGTTGAAATCGGTCATGAGCCGTCTTAGCTGCTCATCGGATATCATGTTGGAGAATGCCGCCGAATACGCCATTCCCATGAGCATGAAGTTCAGCACGGGCGACGGCATCAGATAAGTATTGCATAACATTCCTACGACCGACGTAACGATTATCCCAAGGATAAGTACGCCTATCTGTGCATATTTCCCCGACAGCTTTTTCAGCAGAAATCCCGTAGGTACGCCTACTGCTGCACCTATCAGAAGGGGCAGGAATATCATTACGGGTATCATCCATATCTCCATGGCTCCCCCCGAAACATGCCGCGCAATTATCGAAATGACCGTGAAAAACACCGTCACGCCCACCATATCGTCCAGCGCCGCCATGGGGATAAGCGTCTTTGTGACAGGGCCCTCGGTCTTGAATTCGCTCACTATCGACAGAGCGGGCGCAGGCGCTGTGGCAAGAGCTATCCCTCCGAAGATGAACGCCAGATATATCGGTATCCCCGCAAAATGAAATACTATCGAAAATGCCAGCGTCACCACCGCAAATGTCCCCAGCGACTGGGTGAGCGTGGTCACTATCAGCGTTTTTCCGTAGTTTTTTATCTTTTTCCAGACAAGCTCGGTGCCTATCATAAGTCCGACCGCACATTCAAGCACATGGATAAATGTGCCGTATGCGGGCGCGTCGATAAGCTCCTGCGTAACAAGCGAAAAAGCATATGGTCCCAGAACGATGCCCGTGATGAGCCAGCCTAAAATAGACGGCAGCCGCAGCTTCGACACAAGCTTTCCCACAAAAAATGCAATTACAATGGCTATCAGCCATTTTACGATGATCATAATACTCATTCTCCCTTCATCACGCCGTAAAGCATGTATTCAAATGCCTTCGGCAGCTGTTCCTCGTGGAGGCTTATCAGGCTCTCAAAGGACTTGTTCTCCGACCGCAGACCGCAGCAATAGCTGTTGAACATATCCTGCATCAGCGAAAGATATTTCATTGCGCTGTCGATATCCACGCCGTTTCTGAGCTTTCCCCCCGACAGGATATTTTTTATCCATTCGGAGTTCATTCTGTCATAGGGCTCACGCAGGCGGAGTATTGCCTCATAATGCTTTTCGGGAGGCGCTATCAGCGCTTCAAGCACCATTGCCGCCTTTTCCCGCTTCTCACGGAAAAGCTTCATTCGCATATCAAAATACTTCCTGTAGTCAGCGCAGTCCTCCCGACAGGACAGGTCGGCGGTTATCTCCTCAAAGCATACCCGCAGACACTCGATGTAAAGCTGATCCTTGCCGCTGAAATTATGGTAGATAAGCCCCTTAGCTATCCCCGAATCGCAGATGTTATTGATAGATGATGCCGCATACCCCTTCGAGCCGAACTCCTTTATCCCCGCATTTATTATTTTTTCTCTTGTTAGTTTGGTCTTTTCTGCCGATCTCATGCGCTCACCTCATTTATTGACTTTTGGGTCTATTTTATATTATATTACTTTTAGACTTAAAAGTCAATATTTTTGCAAAAATAAAACCGCCCCGAAGGACGGTCCTGTATCACTTTATAAGGTTAATGATCATCATTGCAATTCCGAGTATGGCAAGTCCAATGCCCAGAGCGCGGTTCATGGTCTCCTCCGAGGCCTTGTTTGCGAATTTTGACGTTATCGCCGCTCCTATGAGAGTGAACAGCATGCACATGATAAGTATGGAATAGTCGGTTATCCCTCCGCCGACCGCAAAGTGAGAGAGTGCTCCCGTCAGCGCCGTAAATGCCATTATGAACACGCTTGTCCCAACAGCAGTCTTAAGCTCATAGCCCAGCACGCTCACCAGCACCAGAAGCATCATCATGCCGCCGCCTGCGCCCACAAAGCCGCAGATAAAGCCTACTGCCATTCCGCAGACTATGGACTGGATAACAGCAGCTTTCCTGCTTCGGTTCTTATTGCTTTCCTTTGCCGACATGACGGGTCTGAATATGAATTTCAGTCCCACAAGAAAGGTCATGCACACCGAAAAGCTGCCCATGGTCTTTCTCGGCAGCTGTGACGCCGCAAAGCTTCCCACCACGGTGAACACAAGCACCGATACCAGCATGACTACGCCGTTTTTCACATCAATATTCCCGTTTTTCTTATAGGTCCAGGCAGACATAGCCGAGGCAAGCACATCGGATGCCAGCGCAATGCCCACCGCTTCATATGCGTCAACTCCCAGAAAGGTCATCAGCATCGGCGCTATCACCGAAGCGGCGGACAGTCCCGCCAGTCCCGTTCCGAAGCCTGCACCCGCTCCCGCAATGAGACAGACCAGTATTTTTGTCAGTATTCCCTGCATTTCCAACATCTCCGTTTTTTCACACAGCTATCGTAATATATATACTGCCCTCTATTGCAAAGTCAAAGACTTTGCGAGGGCAGTATGTACGACGGCTCCGGCGGCTTTGCCGCCGCTCGGCAATAAAATTGCCGAGCATTGCAAAATCGTAGATTTTGCAATAGAGCCTAGTATAAAATATATTTTACCACGATAACTATTTCATGTCAAGAACTGCCGGAAAAATTTCATCTTACTTAGAGTTTCCCCAGATAAACTCGCATGCCTTTTCATACTCCATATGATGCTCCAGGCAGTGCACTATCTTCGCGTCCTCGGGGCGGCGCACATACAGCACGTCCCGCTCCCCTATCGTCAGCATTCTCTGAACCTGAGATACCTCCAGCCCGAGAAAAAGTCCGATGCTGATTATCTGCTTTCGTGTGGGAGCGCGGGTGCCGTTGAGTATCTGATAGCCGTAATTCCTGTCGATATTCAGCGCCCGTATAAGTTCGCTCCGCTTTACTCCCTTTTCATTAAGGCATTGTATTATATATTCGCTGAGCGACGGCGGAGCGTTTTCCTCGATGACGTTCATATTCAGACGCTTGGTCCTTCTTATCATCTTTTCTATATCCGAAGTTTTTATGCTGATCACCCCATTACTTTAATAGTATACCGTAAAATCCCCGTCCATGTTGTCAATGATATTCTGTATCTCCGCCTCGTTAAAGCCGTTGCCCTCCATGCAGACAAAGCCGTTGAGGGTAATACCCTTGAATGTGTCGGTATGACCCGAAAGCTGATTGTTGTCAATATAGAATTCCTCGATATTGCAGCCTGCCAGCGGCGACAAGTCTGTCAGGTCATTTCTTCCCAGATATACAAAACGAAGCTTATCGCAGTCCCTGAAGGGCTCTATGCTTTTCAGACCGCAGCCCGCAAGACATACCATTTCCAGCTCGGTCTTTCCCGTGAGAGCATCCACCGTGCCTATCTGCGCCTCGTTGAAGCCCGCCTCTTTCAGCTTTTTGCACCCCGCAA
>JBJFHQ010000004.1:0-5219 GCA_051893755.1 Oscillospiraceae bacterium | reverse complement strand
ATAATAGCATAAGTCCTTGACTTTTTAAATAAAAAGATGTATAATTGTACTTGTTTGACATACATATGTTCACCGTGTGCGGACGGAAAATATGTGAGTGGGAGGACGTTTATTTTATGAACGGTTCTGGTTACGTTGTTATCAGCCGAGAGGTCCTACCCGATATTTTTACTAAGGTGCTGGAGGTCAAAAGACTCCTTGCCTGCGGCGAGGAGAAAAGCTCTGCGGCAGCCTGTAAAAAGGTCGGGGTCTCACGGAGCGCATACTATAAATATCGGGACAGCGTTTTTACCTATGAGGAAAAAATGACTCAGAAGGTCATTACACTTTTTGTGGTCCTCAGAGATGAGCCGGGTATCCTTTCGGGTATACTTTCCGAGTTTCATCGGTTTGGCGCAAATGTGCTTACTCTGAATCAGAGTATCCCCGTGGACGGCGCAGCCGCTGTCACAATAACATTAAGGCTGAATCCTCCGCATGACGACGCTTCAGAGTATCGCCCCATGCTGCTAAAGATCGACGGAGTGGTCGAGGCGCGTCTGCTGTCAGGAGAATGACCGATTATTTAATTTTGTATTATTTGCCGATCTCGGCGGAATGGAGTTGCTTTTATGACTAAAATCGCAGTTTTGGGCCACGGAGTTGTGGGCTCGGGAACAGTTGAGCTTTTCCTGAAAAACAGGGACAGCATAAACAAGAAAAACGGACTTGATCTTGATCTGGGTTATATCCTTGATATCAGGGATTTCCCCGGTCTTCCTTATTCCGATAAGTTTACCAAGGATATCAACGATATCCTTAATGACCCCGAGGTCAAGGTGGTTGCCGAGGTAATGGGCGGACTTCATCCCTCTTTTGAGTTTGTAAAGTCCTGCCTTGAACACGGCAAGAGCGTTACCACATCAAACAAGGAGCTTGTTGCCGCTAAAGGTGCAGAGCTTCTCAAGGTCGCAAAGGAGCATAACTGCAATTTCATGTTCGAGGCTTCCACAGGCGGTGCTATTCCCATAATCCGTCCTCTGGACAGATGTCTCGGAGGAAACGAGATTTATGCTATAGCAGGTATTTTAAACGGTACAACGAACTTTATCCTCACTAAGATGATATCCGATAATATGGCATTCGACGATGCTCTCAAAATGGCGCAGGAGCTTGGATATGCCGAAAAGGACCCCACTGCAGATATCGAGGGACACGATGCTTGCCGCAAGATCTGCATTCTTTCCTCTCTCGCTTTCGGAAAGCATGTATATCCCGAGTGGGTCCACACTGAGGGCATCACAAAGCTTACCCTCGAGGATTCCATGTACGCCGAAAACTGGGGCGGAGCTGTCAAGCTTATCGGCTTCGTTAAGAAGTTTGAGGACGGCACTATCCTTCCTATGGTACGCCCTGCATTTGTATGCAATGGCAATCAGCTGTCCTACGTTTCCGATGTTTTCAACGGCATCATGGTCTACGGCGATGGCTTCGACCGCATAATGATGTACGGAAGAGGCGCAGGCAAGCTTCCTACAGCCAGCGCGGTAGTGGGCGATATCATCGACTGCGCAAGACAGGACGGTACCTCTGTTTCCATGACATGGGAGGAGTGCTCCGACAACAGCTTCATCAAGGACTATACTCTTGACGAGGTACAGATGTATATTCGCACCGACGGCATTTCCGAGAGTGAGATCAACGATCTCTTCGGCGAGGTCGAGTATCTCGACAGAGCAGGCAGACCTGACTCCGAAAGGGCGTTCATTACTCCTAAGCTCCGCGAGTGCGATATTAACGAAAAAATGAACAAATATAAAAATAATGTCCTCGGCACCATCAGGGTACTTGATTTTTGAACACAGGTAGTGTATAATTATGATAAAGATTCAGATTCCTGCAACAAGCGCAAATTTGGGAGCAGGCTTCGATGCACTGGGGCTTGCTCTGAGCTACTATAACTATGTCAATATCGAGGAATATGACGGGATAAGCATTTCCTCACTGGACGGCACCGATGTTCCTGCGGACGAGAGCAATATGGTCTACGATACCGCGAAAACTCTCTATCAGATATGTGGCAGACCCTTTAAGGGACTTCGTATAGAACAGGTGAACAATATCCCTATGGCAAGGGGAATGGGCAGCTCCAGCGCCTGCATCATCGCAGGTCTGGTGGGAGCCAATAAGCTCATGGGCGAGCCTCTTACTCTCGATGAAATGGTGGACCTTTCCGCTCAGATCGAGGGTCACCCCGACAACACTGCCCCCGCTCTTCTGGGAGGCATCGTTACCGCCGTGTTTGACGGCAAAAAGGTCCACTGGGTCAAGCAGGAGGTATTCACAACACTTAAATTTATTGTGATCGTCCCCGATTTTGAGCTTAAGACCGAAAAGGCAAGACAGTGCCTGCCCAAGGAGATACCCTTTTCCGATGCAGTGTATAATCTTTCGAGAGCTGCTCTTTTCAGTGCGTCGCTGCTGACGGGCAAGTACGAGAACCTTCGCACTGCTGTGGATGACAGACTTCATCAGCCCTACAGAATAGAGCTTATCCCTCATGCTGCTGACGTTTTTGAAACGGCATATTCTCTGGGCGCCTATGCTGCATATATAAGCGGCGCAGGTCCTTCTATAATGACGGTCGTTGATGCTGAAAATACTTACTTTGCGGGTAAGCTTCGCTTTGCGCTGGACCGTGCAGGCCTTGAAAGCTGGGACGTTCACGAGCTTCATATAGATAACGCAGGAACAAGGATCATAGAATGATTTTTTGAATTTCGCTTTGGGGAGAGATTAAAGTGGAATTGGAATATGTTTCTGAACTGAAACGCAGGGAAGATACCGTTGACCTGTATAAGTCACTTGAATGGTACAATCTGAAGGGCTATACCGACGAGGATATCGAAAAGGCAAACAACAGCTTTTATTCGGTCTATGCCTATGACGGCGATCTGCTGGTGGGTCTGGGACGAGTGGCGTCCGACGGAATGATCGCCGCCATTATCAGCGGAGTCTGCGTCCGCAGAGAATACCGCTGCATGGGCATCGGCGGCGAGATAGTCACCCGCCTTGCGGATTACTGCCAGTCGGGCATCTATCAGATGAATGTCCAGCTTTTCTGCGAGGACAGTCTTATTCACTGGTACGAAAAGCTCGGCTTTGAGAAAATACCTATGGGTATGCGGCGAAATATGCCTCATACCGAGGATCCCTGCGCTCTGAAAAATAATTTCAGCGAAATATACGGTGTGTCGGATATTGCTGCAATAGCGCCCGATTTTTACTGGTACAATTTTGACTGGTTCGGCGAGTTCAGCTATTACGGCGGCATAGGCTCGGAGGGGGTCAAGGTGCCCTTTGTCTCCATGACCTTTTACAGCAACGAGCCCGTGAAATTTTCAGCGGAAATTATTTTTGAGAATGTCAGCGAATTTGAGATAGGCTGTATCGGAGTGCGCACGCCTCTTTTCGGCTTCGATATCATCAATACCGAAAAGTACGGCTATTCCGAGCGGAAAAGATACCGTATCCGCTCCCTTGAGGACGATAATATCGGCTTTTTCTGCGAGACCTTCCGCATAATGTCTGTTAAGAAAAGCGAGCCCACGGTGAGCATTACAAGCAATAAGGACGAGCATACCGAGCGGGAAGTGAAATTCCTTGCACGTCTCGACCTTCTGGAGGATTTTGACATTGGCGAAATATGAAATAACACTTGATTCTCCCGAAAAGACCATAGCCTTTGCCGAAAAGGTGGGCAAAAAGCTGTCGAGCGGCGATGTGATAGCATACCGCGGAGGTCTGGGCGCAGGCAAGACTACCTTTACAAGAGGTCTGGCACTTGGCATGGGACTGCCCGACGAGGTCAGCTCTCCGACCTTTTCCCTCGTTAACGAGTACAGGGGAAAGCTTACGCTTTATCATTTTGATATGTACCGTATCCTTAACGAAGAGGCGCTGGAGACTACCGGCTTTTACGATTATATGGACGATTCCTCGGTGATAGCCGTGGAGTGGTCGGAAAATATTGAGGGCTGTCTGCCCGATAATACTATCTATATTGAGATCGAACGGATATCCGACAATGTGCGGAGGATAACCGTCAAGGGAGATGAACGTTTTGCTGATATTGGGGATTGATACCTCGGGACATACCGCCTCGGCGGCTGTCTGCGATGAAAACCGTGTGCTGGCGCAGTCGTCGGTGATGACAAAGCTCACACATTCGCAGATAATCCTGCCCATGGCAAAGCGTGTGCTGTCCGACGCAGGAGTTACTCTTGACGATATCGGCGTTGTGTCCGCCGCAAAGGGTCCCGGCTCCTATACCGGGCTTAGGATAGGACTTGCTGCGGTAAAGGGCATAGCCTTTGCAAACGGCTGCAGATGTGCGGGGATATCCACGCTGGAAGCGCTGGCGTATAATTTCCTCGGCATGAACTGCAGTATCTGCGCAGTGATGGCGGCAAGACAAAACCTCGTGTATAACGCGCTGTTTCGTGTCAGCGGGCGAAATGTGGAACGGCTGTGCGATGACAGGATAATCTCCGTGGAGGAGCTTTCGGCGGAGCTTATCGCAGGTGACGATGTATACTACGGAGCGGGAGACTATGCCGATGAAATGGCTATGAAGGCTCCCGAAAGAGTATTTCCCGCGCCGCCTCAGCTGAAATATCCGCTGGCGTCGAGCCTTTGCTTTGCGGCGTTTGACAGGGGAACTGTTCCCGCGGACAAGCTTGACCCCGAGTATCTTCAGATAACAAAGGCGGAAAAGGATCTGCAGGAAAAGGAAAACAAGCAGTGAAGAAGCAATATATTTTCAAAGTGCGAAAACGGGCTTTTCGCACTTTTTGCTTATTGTGCGAACAATATAAGGGATAATATCATTCTTTTCGGGCAGTATACTACTGTGAAAGGAATGATGATATGGATAAGATAAGAGAGCTGCCCCAGGGACTGGGAATGGCGCTGGCGCAGGACAGCCGCGCGCTCATGGCATATGCAAAGCTTTCGGAATCCCAGAAGCTGTCGGTGATAAGCCGCGCAAGGGCTGCCGATTCAAAAGAGGATATGCAGAGAATCATAGAAGGGCTTTCTAAAAATACGTTCTGACAAGATGACCGTACAGTTTCCGTGCGGTTATTTCAGTCAGCGCAGGAGCGGAGGACATTGACCCGCTCCTGTTTTTTATGTTTGCCCCGAATGGGCAGTAACTCGGTGGTGAAAGTCCACTACAG
>JBJFHQ010000003.1:0-5236 GCA_051893755.1 Oscillospiraceae bacterium | reverse complement strand
TAATCGACAGTCAGAACAGCGGTATGATAACGTTTGACGAGTTCATTTCTTTTTCTGAAATAGCACGTCATGAGGAGCATTATTACTATATTCTTGCCAAGGACGAGCTTTTCCTTGATGCACCCGAAGAAGACCCGATCGACCGCGAGATCGTTCACGAAAGCCTTGTTGATATTGATATTGACGAGTATTATAATATGGTCGAAAGTCAGTATAATAAACCCTTGAATATCCTTTCAAAGCAGGAACTGCTCAATTACAAAAAGGATCTGTATATTGCCGATACACCGCAAGTCAGAGCAATGGAGCATTTTTTTCGTACAAGGCTGAAAATGAATACTGAAAAAGCTAAGGATATGGTCAGTGAATGCACACTGATAATAACCTGTGATGATAGACCGTTCGATGCAATGATGGAAACACTTGAACGGATGAATATCAATATGACGAAATATCAGCTTGATGAGTTTATCAAACTGTTTTCCGATCTGCACAATAATACACGGCTTCCACGCAACAGAGGGTTTACTCCAAACGAGCTTGCACAGCGTTATGGCGGACTTAAAATGCCTCAAAGTATATCATTCGGTCCGAATATTACAGCCGGGCTCAAAAGCGGCGAAATAGATGCCAACGAATTTGGCATGAGCATAGTTACAAGTGATCTTCCGGAGGAAGTTAAAATACAGATGCTTGGGGAGCTTGCAAAGTCACAAGGAGTAAATGCTGCACCGAAAAAGGTCGGACGAAATGATCCTTGTCCCTGCGGCAGCGGAAAAAAATATAAAAAGTGCTGCGGAAAATAAATTTGAACTTACCCCAAAAAGTCAGACAAAGCGACGAGTATGAAAAAATAACTGTGAAGCGGAATAAAACAGTGAAGAGCAGCGGCAGAAATGTTGTTGCTTTTTTCGTCTTCACCGGATATTCCGAGAGCGGATAATCTCCATGGGAGCATAGCCTTGTACCACGGTTTGAGAAGCGCCCACGACAGCTGTCAGTCTGCAAAGCTGTCCTCGAAGAATATCATGAACTGAGAATACGCAACTCCCCAATCCTTGACGGGAATTGCCTTTTTTACAGTATACAAAAATACTGCAATGTATTAGGGTGCATCGCCAATTAAAGGCAAAGCCATCGTTTCCGACGCTCGAAAATCTGTCACTGAGAGTGTCGAGAAACGATTTGATCAGCGGTTCCATAATGATCACTCTCAGCAAGGAAGGTGCTCAACTTGGGCGATATATTCACTTTTTCAGACTGATCTATAGTATCGTGGACCTCCTGAGCTATTCTGTTCCGTTCACGCTCAATGGCAAGCTTCTGCCTTGCTCCCGCAAGCTCGTCGGTTTTCTCGATGAGCTGATAATAGCGTGATATGTCGGAAACGATCACCAGCCCCGCAACGATCATTCCTTTATCGTCGCGGCAGTGGTAGTGCTTTATCCCAAGATGCAGCCCGTCCTTTTCTATTTCTGCATAGTCAAAATTTTCTGTGACAGGCTTTTCCGAAAGTGCGGAGATGCAGCTGATAAATGAGTTGAGGTCAGTCTTTTCGGAGATGTCAAGCATACGCTTTGCCGCACTGCTGAGATAGGTTATCCTGCCGCGGCGGCTGAAAACTATAACGCCCTCTTTGATGGTATTGAATGCGTCCTCAAAGGCTACGTCGTTTACGTTCAGAAAGCCGTAGCGATAGGTCGCAAACAGGACAAGTATATCCGATATGGCAAGCGACATCGGTGTCAGCGCAAAATCAAGTGTTATCACATTTACGAGGGTCAGCAGATTGATGGACAGCGGGATAGCTGTGGCAAGGGTCAGCAGCACAGCCTGACCTCTGGAGTGCTGCTTGTTCTCGAAGCATTGTCTGCATATCAGTGCGATGCCGCAGAGCATTGCAAGATATATGTATATCTGACTGACGTAAAAAAGCGGTCCGTGAGTTACTCCCTGCATTGAAAAATCAGAATAATAAAGCCCGTGCAGCGGATTTGTGACCGCTCCGAGGAAGATAAGCGAGGAAAATCCCAGAGTCCCGCACAGAAACGGCTTTGACAGCTCTCTGTCCATGTAGCTCACCGCAAACAGCAGCCAGCAGCTCCCTATGAAGCTGATACCTAAGTTGCCTATGTCATAGCCTATGAGCAGCTGTCTTTCGCTTTCGGACAGGATTATCACAAGCTGTGATATTATCCACAGCAGCAGGGAAAACTGACAGCCAACAAAGCTGAATGTGACTTTGCTTCGGCTGCCCTTTACCATGAGCCAGACAATAGATGTGGATATTATGGCAAGTGCAGCTAAAAGCAGGGCTGTAAGGGTATTTAGCATAGCCTCGCTCATTTTCCGTCAGCTCCTTTCAGTCAGATGTTTTGTGTTCAATATAATTATATATCATATCCGTCCGAAAATCAAGCTTACCATGTCCAGTCTTCGAAAAATCTTCCTGCTTTTTCTTTAAGCTCTCTGCCCTTTCTGATAAAGTATTCATTTGCAGAGGCAACGGCGATAAGCAGAAGTCCCACTGCCAGCAGATACACCCACCAGTCTATCATCCGGAAGAAATCTCTGAAAATATAAAGGGTAAGTCCCGTAAGCGCTATGGAGGAAACTGCAAACCAGCGCTTTTTCTTCCTTATAAAGGAGTAAAGTCAATGATGAGCTTGGAGGTGATGCTCATGATGAGTATCCGCCAACCAATCCCCCAACACCAAAAATGGAGCCGGATTTTTAACCCGGCTCCAAGTAAATACAAATAACTCCAAGCAACTGCAAGTCATAGTTGCTTCAATTAGCTTCTATTCCTGAATTTCAGAGTAAGCAGCTTTGCAATAATAGGGCAGAGAATCACTCCGGGGCAGCAGCGGAATAAGTGCATCCTCCGAAGGTTCTTTTCCCAAAGCAGGCAGAGCATTCAGAAGATACAACAGATAACCGTAAACATCAAGCCCGTTTCTTTTTGCTGTTTCAACTTTTTTGCAACCGTCGATCACGAGGTCAATTATTCCGCATCGCGATTATCGTATTCAAGTACCTTTTCAATAGCATACATCTGAGCCTCTGTAAGTATAATAAAATCAGAGTCATCATTTGCCGCCTCATTGAATTTATTAACAAAATCAATACAGAGCTGAATATCTGTGTGTGCCATATAATTAACAATGTCTGTAGTTACCTTGTCAAAATCAAGCTCTTCTGTACGAGTAGGAGTGTTGCTGTCATATCCATATGCTACGATCACCTTATCATTTGTAACAGTAACGCCGGTGATAACTTCCGAAGCGGAAGGATCAACGATCCTGACCTTCAAACTGTCCGCATCATCGGGAACGGTATAATTCCATATCTGATACTGACCGTCTTCATTTAGTTCAAATTCGACCTTCTCGCCATTTATGGTAATATAACCGTTTTCGGGCATATCATCCTTTTCAACTCTTACACATACCGGTGTACCCTTTTTTATATAGTCACCTGTTGATATTTGTTGTGTTATAGTATAAATGTAGGGATTATAATAATAGAGCTGTACATTTTTGCCAACATCTGCGGCAGCATAACCAGAAAGACGATCTGCTGTCCAGGATTCCTCTCTG
Source organism: Oscillospiraceae bacterium (assembly GCA_051893755.1). Taxonomy (GTDB): domain Bacteria; phylum Bacillota; class Clostridia; order Oscillospirales; family Ruminococcaceae; genus RGIG4694. The sequence continues at coordinate 1,637 of JBJFHQ010000003.1, read as the reverse complement.
AGTTCTATGCTCATTGAGGTTCCGGCTGCATTAATAGAAACGCCATAATAATATCCGTCACCGCTTAATTCAAGTGACACTTTTTCATCATTTACATATAATTCGTGGTTAATATACTCATTTATATTAACATAAATGTATATATCTCCACTTTCAATTGCTGACACCGAGCTTCCGTCTTCAGAAATAACAAAATCACCCAAAATGCAGCTCTTGTCAAGATCATACATTCCTATTGTTTCAAATCCGCTTATTGACAGTGTCGTATATTTCTGTGTAAATCCTGTGATCACGGTGCTTTCATCTGCCTTGACATAAGTCAGTGCAGTATTGTTTGTGAGGTCCAGCGAGGATATCGAATTGTTATAACAATACAACTTCTGAAGCTTTGTATTGTTTTTCAAGTCAAGGGAAGTAAGAGAGTTGCCCCAACAGCAAAGCACTTCAAGCTCTGTATTGTTGCTTGTATGCAGTGATTCGATTGAATTACAATGACAAAAAAGATACTTAAGAGCCGTATTACTTGTAATATCAAGTGAAGTAAGTCCGCAGTTCAGAACATCAAGGTTTATCAGAGCCTTGTTCTTGCTTACATCAATTGAGCCAAGACTCGGATTGTGTTCAAGTCCAAGATATTCAAGAGCTGTGTTTTGGCTTACATCAATGGAAGTAAGCGAATTGACATCAGCATAAAGCTCTGTAAGATCGGTAAAATACTCAATACCCTTAAGGTCAGTAATGCCACAGGACGAAACATTAATTGTTGTCACCGCAGCAAGCTCCGAGGGAGAAAGCTCTCCATTGCCGTCTGTATCAAAATTTGAAGATACATAGTTTCTGAATGATTCGTCTGGGAAATTTTCAGAATTGATCATCACCGACTTCTTGACAGCATCATCAACAATTTTTACCTCAAGAACGTCCGCATCATCGGGAACAGTATAATTCCATATCTGATACAGACCGTCTTCATTAAGTTCGAAGTCGACCTTTTCGCCATTAATAGTGATATTACCGTTTGTGGGCATGTCGGTCTTCTTAACTCTTACACAGATCGGTGTGCCCTTTTCAATATAGTCGCCCGTTGACATTTGCTTTGATATACCAAAACTGTAGGGATTATAATAATAAAGCAGTACATTTTCTCCGACATCTGCGGTAACATAACCGGAAAGACGCTCCGATGTCCAAGGTTCCTCTCTGAGTTCTATACTCATTGAAGTGCCGGTTGCCTGAATAATATTAAAATAATAATATCCGTCACCGCTAAGAAAGCCCTCAAGCGACATTTTTTCATTATTTATATATAATTCATGATTAATATAATCACTTATATCAACAAAAATGTATATTTTTCCATTTTCAGTTACCGAACTTCCGTCCGTCAATGGCTCATAACTATCTGTAGTTATGTCACTTCTTGTCCCGTCAAATCCGCTTATCGCCAGAGTCGTTGTCGAATTACTGCTTGCAGAAACAATTTCATCTGAGCTGTCATTAATGAGATAACCGTCCGGGACCAATCCGGTATCAAACGTCTCAGCATATGCCGGAAAAAAAGAAAGTCCGCATACGAGTAAACTAAATACGCCTGCAATTACTTTTTTCTTACTGTTCGTCATAGTTTTAGTTCCTTT
>JBJFHQ010000002.1:0-5344 GCA_051893755.1 Oscillospiraceae bacterium | reverse complement strand
ACATCGACGGCAAGGCTGTTGTTAAGGTGGATATTTATTACAGATTTATCGGCAGTAATGCCGATTCGGACAATCCCACCGAGATAAGCAGACGCCGCTCTTAAAAAAGAATGAACACATATCATTTTGGAGCACAATGATATGTGTTCATAGCACAGCTGTTCATCGCCGAACTGTTCGCTGGTCAGATCGAAAACGCAGCTGTCCGTCACGTTGTAGCAGTGATAATTTCCGCCGGGGCGCAGTATTCCGTATACTTTTCCCCCGAAGATATCCTGTGCAAGAAATGCCGTGATCGAGCACTGTCCGAGAGTTTTGTTATCCTCTGTCCATTTGTCTCTGAGACGGGGCGCGCAGGTTTCCGCACACCATATTTCGGACAGGATATCATATAATACCCGCGGGTCGGTGATACTTTTGTATTTCGGAGATATGGGAGAAGCGTCCGCATTTTCCCTGCCGTAAAAATTATTATTCATATAAGCTTTCCTTTCTCTGCAGACATTTTTAAAATAATTCATCTATACATAATTATAGCATATCATATGCATCATTGTAAGTACGATCAGTCCTTTTCGGTATAAAATTGCCGTCCCGCAAATTGTGCAAAATCAACAAACGCTCCTGCAGATATGCGCTTTACATGAATTTATCATATCTGCGATAGCGGATTTTACATTGGATGTATTATAATGAAATAAATATAAATTAAGTGAGACGGTCTATTATGAAAAAAGCATTGTGCATTATCTTATCTGCGGTATTGTCTGTAAGCATATTTTCCTCATGCGGTACGGCAGACTCTGAAAACAGCTTTAGCGGCGGAATCTTTGAAAAGGAAACCATCAGGATATTGTCAGGCTCCGAAAACAAGGAGCTTTCGGATATACTTGCCGAATGCTCAAAGAAAACCGGGATAGGTATCGAAATGACCTATAAAGGCTCGGTGGACATAATGAACGAGCTTAAAAACGGCGCAGAGGATTACGATGCCGTATGGCCTGCATCGGGAATATGGCTCTCCCTCGGCGACGAGCATCACATCATCAAGCATGACAGGTCTGTTTCATCGTCCCCCGTGGTGTTCGGGATAAGAAGCTCGCTGGCGGAAGAGCTTGGCTTCACAGACGGAAATGTTTCGGTAAATGATATCCTCGGCGCTATAAATTCGGGCAGGCTCAGCTTCTGCATGACCAGCGCTACCCAGTCCAATTCGGGAGCAAGCGCATATATCGGTTTTCTGTACGCACTTACGGGAAATACCTCGACGCTTACTGCAAAGGATCTGGATTCACCGCAGCTGCAGGAAAACATATCCGCGCTTTTTTCGGGCATCGACCGAAGCTCGGGCAGCTCCGAATGGCTGAAGGATATGTTCCTGGCAGGCGATTACGATGCCATGGTGAATTACGAATCACTTATCATCGCAGCAAACAGGGAGCTGACCTCACAGGGCAGAGAACCTCTTTACGCAGTCTATCCATATGACGGACTGACCGTGGCAGACTCTCCCCTTGCGTATGCGGACCACGGCGACAAGGATAAGGAAGCCGCTTTCCTAAAAGTGCAGGAATATCTGCTGTCAGACGATGCGCAGGAAAAGATACGCCAAACGGGAAGACGGACCCCCTTTACGGAGGATTACTCACAGTACCCCGATATTTTCAATGCCCAATGGGGAATAGACACGGAAAAGATACTGTCACAGATAACGATGCCCTCGGAGGAAACGCTTGAAAAAGCGCTGAATCTTTATCAGACAGTGTTCCGAAAGCCATCGCTGAATATTTACTGCCTTGATTTTTCGGGCAGCATGAACGGAGAGGGAAACAGTCAGCTCGTAGAGGCAATGGGACAGATACTTATCCCCGGAAATGCCGAAAAAAATCTTCTCCAGGCGGCGGAGAACGAGGTAAATATCGCAGTCATCTTTGATGAAGGTGTACGTGCCATATATTCCTCCGAAGGGGCTGACAGCAGGGACCTTGAAGAGCTTTACCGAAGCATCGCGGACGAGGAGCCGGGCGGCGGCACGGATATATATACCGCCATGGATAAAGGAATAGAATTTGCAGGGGCGAATTATGATTTGAACGAGTACTGTGCTGCAGTGATACTGATGTCGGACGGTGCTTCAAAAACAGATGAGCGTGAGTTGTTCATCGAAAAATACAAAGCCGCAGGAGAGGATATCCCCATATTCTCCATAATGTTCGGCGACGCGGAGGACGAACAGCTCGGAGAGCTTGCAAGGCTGACAAATGCAAGAGTTTTCGACGGAAGAACCGATCTGATAGGAGCCTTCCGCAGCGTGAAAGGATATAACTAAGGTGAAAAATGATTTTCGTCAGAATATCGCAGCGATACTATCCGCAGCGGCAGCAGGAGCTGTGTTCATAATACTTCTCTTCCTGCTTGAATGGTCGGTTTTCATTGATATCCCTGCGGCAGCAGGAACGTATGTCGGACTGTATCTCCTTACAAAACCGAGGCGCAGGATAGGCGGCATGGATATTGATCTTATCGAGAACGGAGAAGAGCTTGAGCAGAAGCTCCTTGAAGCAAAGGACGATCACGAGAGCATAAAAAGGTCTGTTCAGAAGATAGGCGATCTGCAGGTCAAAAATGAAGCTGAACAGCTGGTCGGGACCTCGGCTGCGATAATAGAATATCTGGAAAACGATCCTGCAAAGATACGTCAGGCAAGACAATTTATCGACTACTATCAGGACTGCGCATCGAAGCTTTTGTCAAAGTATATCGGACTGCAGGATGCAAATATTGAAACGGAAGAGATCATCCGTCTGAAAAAAGACACCCGCAGCGCTCTTTCTACGCTAAATAAAGCCTTCAGCTGTCAGTTTGAAAAGCTTATGCGGGGCGAGCTCACCGATATGCAGGCTGAGATCGACCTTCTGGAGCAAACAGTTAAAATGGAGATGAACAAATGAGATCAAAACTGATCGGAGCAGCAGTTCTGCTTATAGTGATAATAGGCGCGGCAGTTTACTATTTTTACGGAAAAACAACAGAGCTTACGGTGCTGAACGGCTATCTGGGCGGCGAAAAGACAGGAATTATGGAGGATAAGCAGATCGCCGATATCCTATCAAAAAAGTATCACATCGCCTTTGACTATTCCCGGGCAGGCTCGCTGGATATGGTCACCGCCGACCAGACGGACAGAGACTATCTTTTCCCCTCCAGCAGAACAGCTCTGGAATATTACAAGGAACAGCACGGAGACCCTGTTTCCGAAGAAATAATCTTCAACACGCCGTTAGTGCTTTATTCACACAAAGCCGTCGCCGAAGCGCTTATGACAGACGGTACGGTCACTTTATCATCAGACGGCGTTTATTACGCCGATATGGAAAAGCTTGCGGATAAAATAACAGGCAAAGTCACATGGGCGCAGGCAGGACTTCCCGAGCTTTACGGAAATGTTACGGTAGATACGACCGATCCCGTGCGCTCAAACTCGGGCAATATGTTTGCTGCACTTATGGCGAATGTGCTGTGCGGCGGAAAAACTGCGGATGAGGAAAGCGTAAAGGAAATAATGCCGCAGCTCAAGGAGATATTTGCCGAACTCGGATATATGGAAACCTCGTCCTCGGACCTGTTCAACCAGTTTATCCGCACAGGTATCGGAGCAAAGCCGATAATTGCAGGCTACGAAAATCAGCTTCTGGAATACGCGGCGGAAAATCCCGAACAGTACGAAAAGCTGGCAGACGATATCGTCATCATATACCCCACGCCCACCATATGGTCCACCCATATTTACATTGCTCTCGACGAAACGGGCAGACAGGGAGCAATAGCGCTCTGCGATGAAAAAATACAACAGCTTGCATGGGAAAAGCACGGCTTCCGCACAAGCGGCTGCGATATCTCATCGGACAGCGGCGCGCCGATGGTGACGGGTATCGCACCCGAGCTGAACGCAGTCATAAATATGCCCGATTACAGGATAATGAAAATAATCATGGAAGAACTGGAGGATTAGATCATGTCGGAAATAAGTCTGGCTACACTTGCAAGAACAAAAAATATCACAGCTGAGGAGAATACCGAGCTGTCGGTACAAAGCGGGAATACTCAGCCTGATTTTTCTCCCGAGGAAAAGGAAAGGATATCCGAAATAAAAAACAGCATTGATTTTACCGACCCCAAAACCACCGTGCAGTACGGAGTCGGTGTTCAGCGCAGGCTGACCGAATTTACCGATTCCATACTTGAAAACGTCCGCTCCAAGGACACAGGCGAAGTCGGAGAGCTGCTGTCAGGTCTTGTGGTAGAGGTAAACAGTCTGGACCCCTCTTCGCTGACAAATGACAGCGGGATATTATCCAGACTGCCGGGCGTAAAAAATGCGGTAAAGAGTCTGAAAAAGCTTGCGGAACGCTACAACAAGGCAGAGGTACAGATAGACAGGATCGAAGCCGCTCTCGAAAAAGCAAGAATGGATATGCTCAAGGATATCAGCGTTTTCGATATCATGTATAAGCAGAACCTCGATTGTTTCCGTGAGCTGGGGCTGTACATTCAGGCAGGCAGGGAGCGTATCGAGGAGATAAAAACAGAGACTGTCCCCCGACTCAGAGCAGAAGCGCAGGAAAGCAAAGATCCTATGGACGCCCAGCTGGTGCGTGATTTTGAAAACGAGATCGACAGATTTGAAAAGAAGATATACGATCTGGAGCTGAGCCGCACCATAGCTATCCAGACTGCTCCGCAGATAAGACTTATCCAGAATAACGACCGTGTCCTTGTGGATAAGATACAGACGGCAGTCCTCAATACCATTCCCATATGGAAAAGTCAGTTTGTTATTGCAGTGGGTCTGAATAACCAGCAGAGAGTGCTGAAAATGCAGCGTGAGATAACCGAAACGACCAATAGCATGCTGCTGAAAAATTCCGAGCTTCTGAAAACCAACACTGTAGAGACCGCAAAGGAATCCAACCGCGGCATAGTCGATGTCGAAACGCTGCAGAAGGTAAATCAGAACCTTATCAGCACCATTGAAGAAACCATACGGATACAAAACGATGGCAGACAAAAAAGGGCAGAAGCCGAAAAAGCACTCGGACGTATCGAGGACGATCTTAAAAATAAGCTTGTTGAGATAATGGGCAGCTGAATGCAGTCATAGCGTGTAATAACGAGCCTTCTCAATCGCAGTTTTTACCCCGAAGGAGAAATACAGAATAAAGCATCAGTTTCGATGTCGTTTACAAAAAACCGACAGTTATCGGCTGTCGGTTTTTCGAGATTGTCACGTATCAGAACCTGTCCACATAGGATATGCGTGCGGATTTTCGAGCATAATTTTGTT
>JBJFHQ010000001.1:0-5361 GCA_051893755.1 Oscillospiraceae bacterium | reverse complement strand
AGATACTAACGCTTCCTTGTTCTCTGCCATTTTACTTGACCATCCTTCCGAAAAATTCAAACTTTCGAATCAAAATGCAATAAGGTTTTCTTATCACATTATCTATTATAACTCTGTGTTAAAAAATTGTCAATCGGTTTTTGCACGATATTCGGGGCAAAAACAAATTTTGTAGGAATAGACAAAAAAACAAAGAAACCGTGAAAAACACTGTGGTTTTTCACGGACTGAAAAAGCAGTATTTTCTATCAAAACCAATAAAAAGCATCGGTTCGTCAGTTCATCGCTATCTTGTCGCGGACCCGATATAGCTCGTCGAGGAAACGGTTATCGGCTTCGGTGAAGCGGTAGAAGGAATGGTACACAAGCAGGTCCTTGTGCTTTTTTGAGAGACCCTTGCATCTGCGCTGGACAAGTCCCGAGCTTTCGAGTATCTCCTTGGGCATGGGGGAGACCCACATGAACGTCGAGGGCACGCCCTTAAGCAGGTCAAACTGGCTGCCGCGCTCATAGACGTATATCCTTCTGGCGGAGCGTTCCTCCTCGTTTCTGCGCGTATACGAGTCGGACAGATAGGGCACCGACAGGTCGCCGTGGATTATCTCCGTCATGCCCGCAAGGCGCTCGTAGGGCACCTCGTCGTATTCGGCAAGGGGATTATCCTTCGACATCAGCAGCCGATATTCAAATTTCAATATAAGCTCATGCTTCATCGCCTTTTCGCTGAGCATGGAGAGGAAATACTCCTCATAAGCCGTATCATAGCGTATTATCGCCAGATTGTGGGTGCTGTCGGCAACGTTTTCTATGGCTTCGACGGAGTTGGTCTCCTTGAAGTTGATATCCAGATTTTTTGCGGGGTCCAGCTTCTTCACAAAATCGGTGAAGGCGTGGGAAATATACGACGCTCTTGGGACGGATATCCCGAAGGAGATGCAGTTGGTGGTCTCGGGCTTGTAGAGTCCCTCTATCTTTTCAAGCTGAATAAGTATCGCGCGGGCGTATTCGAGAAATTCGGCGCCCTTTTCCGTGGGGAAAACTCCCTTTGCGGTCCTGTTGAATATGGTTATGCCGACCTCGTTTTCGACCTCCTTGATAGCCTTTGAAAGGTTGGGCTGTCCCATAAAGAGATTGGACGCCGCCTTTGTAATGGAGCCCACTTTCTCGACCTCAACCATGTATTTCAGATGCTGCAGATTCATAGATGCGATCATTCCTTTATCAATTTATACGTTTTCTCAGAGCTGAGGGCAGATATCAGGACACCACCTGCGCTGCGGGGAGATCGTTGAAATTCTTTACATACTCGATAAACTCGCTTTCGGGAATAGGCTTGGAGAAATAATAGCCCTGGATATAGTCGATGCCTATCTTTTCCATTGCGTCGAGCTGTTCTTTGGTCTCTATTCCCTCGGCGACGATCTTTTTGCCCATTTTCTTGACCATTGCGGCGAGACTCTCGATAAGTATCCTGCCCTCGTCGGTCTCGGTGGCGCGGTCGATTATGGACTTGTCGAACTTGATTATCATCAGCGGCATATCCACCATAGAGCTGATATTTGAGTAGCCTGTGCCGAAGTCATCCAGAGAGAAGGTGTACTCGTTATCCACCAGCAGCTGCATATTGTGCATGAGCATTACGGGGCGCTCTGCCGCCGCAGTTTCGGTTATCTCCAGATTGATGTTCTTGCTGTTGACGTTATTGTCAACCGCAAGGGACATGATTATATCTGCCAGATTTTTCTGCATGCACTGTATCACCGACAGATTCACTTCGATATAATTCAGCCCCAGATCTTCGATGTTGTATCGTTTCATGAAATCGAAGACCATTCTCAGCACGCATTTGCCTATCTGGATAATGCTTCCGTTTCTTTCCGCAATGGGGATGAACTCGGCAGGGGAGATAAGTCCGTATTCCGGGTCGATAAGACGGATAAGCGCTTCTGCCGATACGATCTTTTTCTCCTTGACAGAGTAAATGGGCTGATAGTACATGCAGAAGCCGTCATTTTCGATAGCCTTCTTTATGCAGTTTTCCACGATGAGAGTCCTTGAATTGTCCTTGAGCTGAGCGTGGGAGGCGTATTCAAGCTGTCCCGAGGAGGTCTTCTCACTTTTGAGATAGTCGGCGTAGGCGTATATCTTGTCGCAGGAATCAGCGTCCTTGGGTATTTTGATCTCGAGGATCTTTATCGAGATGAGAAAATCCGCTCCGTCCACGTCCCATGGCATTCCGAAGCGCTTGTTGACGCTGCCGAAGAAGACATCCTTTGAGGACGGGGTGAGTCTTGGGAAGATTGCATAGGTGCCGTTGTCTATGTAGAACACGTTCTTGTTTGTGATATCCTCGAAGTAGGAGCCTACCTTTTTAAGTATCTCGTTGACCTTGGCATGTCCGATGGTAAGGTTTAAAAGACGGGTGTTTTCCACGTAGATAACGTACACAGAGCTGTACTGTGCGGTCTTGAGATTGACCTCGAAGAATTTTCTGAAGGCGCGGTCGTTGGGTATCTCCGTAACAGCGTCGATGTAGTCCTCGGTGCGGTTGGTGAGCAGCTGTATGAAAAGCAGTCCGAAGGCTGTGAACAGGTTCGGAGACAGTATCTCGGGAGTCAGAAACTCCGAAACGATGCCCACCTCTGCCAGCAGCGCAAAGGTGAACAGTGAGCAGAGCACCTTTTTCTCGATAGTCCTTTTGAAGAGCAGACAGTTTACCAGACCGTAGATAAGAAAATAGATCGAAAATGCGATGCTCACCGCAGTTCCCGCAGGAACAGAGATGCGCTCGGAGCTGCCGGTGAAGCGGAATATCAGGTCGTTTGCATATGCCACGGGAAAGAACATCAGCTCCATTGCGGCTGGGACGAATAAAACAGCCTTGTTTTTAAGCTGAGGTCCCAGTATGCTGATGTCGTACACCGACAGGCAGTATACCGCAAACATGAAAAACATCACACACTGTGCCAGAAGCGCGATGTATGACCAGATGCGCATGTAATCCACCGAAAATGACCCGGGAGAGGCAAGAGCAAAATCGCTGACTATCCTTGCTGCCGAGCTGATTATTACGGTTAGAGAAAGCCATGTAAAAACCTTGTTCTGAAGCAGATCAAAGGATTTTCTGTGTATATTTACAGACAGAACGCTCACCGCAATGAGCAGCGAGCATACGTCAAAGGCAACTGAAACTGCCATTAATGATCCCCCTTTTTATGACAGCGGTTATATCTTACTTTATTATACTATATCTCCGATATTTTTTCAATAGATTTTTTTTATTTAACAAATTGGACAGATAAATACACATTTTAGCAATAAGCAGCTGATATTGATTTCCGTATAATCCCATAAATATGGACGGACGCGTATATTTTTGTGTGTATTTTGTTATTGAATGGAAATTTATCAAAAAAATATTGACTTGCCGTGAACAGCCTGTTATAATGGAAATGTAAAGCGAGTAACATATCCCGATGGGAGGAAGGCATCATGAAATACACAATAAATGAAGAGAGATTAACTGCGGCGGAGTATATAGATTTTCTGAAAAAGACAGATCTGGGCTCCCAGTACCCGAAGGAAAGATTTGAAAAGCGGATAGCTACTCTGGTCGAAAAGGCTTCGATAAGCCTTGTGGCAAGAGATGAGAAGGGCGATATCATCGGGGTGTGCTTTGGTATCACCGATTTTTCGTACTGGCTGTTCATGACCGATCTGGGCGTGGTGCGTGAATGCACGGGACAGGGCGTAGGAAAGGCTCTCGTTAAGAGGCTCCATGAGCTGGCAGGGGGCGAGGACGATATTATCATGTACACCTGCGTCAACAAGAACGCCATACCATTCTATGAGAAGATAGGCATGGGAAAGGCGGACGATGTTATGGTACTGAATCGGATAGAATGGACGGATTTTACCGTGGAGTAAGGATATCCTCCATAAATGCGCATGAGAAAAAATCCCGAATATCGGCGAAAAATTCCATGAAATTTTACAGCAAATACTATTGACAAAATCCCGCGGACATGTTATAATAAAATACTTGCAGAGGAAGGAGGATGTGCTGTGGCAGATAAGGAAAGCTTTAAGACCATTGCCGAAAACCGCAAGGCAAGACATGATTATTTTATCCTCGAAAGCTATGAAGCGGGCATCGAGCTTGTGGGCACGGAGGTCAAGTCTATCCGCAGAGGCGGAGTGAATCTGAAGGACAGCTGGTGCTCTATTGAGGACGGCGAGCTTTTTGTAAGAGACATGCACATTTCCCCTTACGACCACGGCAACGTCTTTAACCGCGATCCTATGCGCATGAGAAAGCTCCTTCTCCATAAACGGCAGATAAACACACTGTTTGGCAAGGTCAAGACCGAGGGACTTACGCTCATTCCGATATCCATGTATTTCAAGGGCTCGAGGGTCAAGGTGCAGGTGGGACTGTGCAAGGGCAAGAAGCTCCATGACAAGCGCGACGATCTGGCGGCAAAGGCTGCAAAGCGCGATATCGAACGGGCTTTGAAGGACAGGAACAGGGACTGATCTCTGCGAGAAAGCGCCCTTATATGGGGATGTAAAGGTTTCGACGGGGATCGTGAAGCATGATAAGCGAGCAGAGGAGCGCACTCTCTTTAAACGGCGTACGTTTTAAAATTAGACGACAACAATAATTTTGCTTTAGCTGCCTAAGTGCAGCTCGTCTGCCCCGAAGTACCGCGAGCGGGTGTCAGGCGTCGACAGCGGTGAACGTCGGAGGAAATTGTCTGCGGTCCTTTGATGTAACAGCGGACTACCGAAATTGAAGGCGTGTTTATCTGCCTTTAGTCGAGGGAAGCTTCAATGATAAACTACGCTCGTAGAAGTTCGTGTGGATCGGTTTTCGGACACGGGTTCGATTCCCGTCATCTCCACCAAAGCAAACCGCCTGTGTACGTTATTTGCGTACACAGGCGGCTTTTTGTTTCATATAGCATGGCAGATCTGCCCATATCTTCCGGAATCTTTGTATCGACACTTTGTAACCGTTTTGTTATAATTTAAATATCCCAAGGAGATATCACCCATGGGAAATAACAAAAGGAGGCAAACAAACATGTGCAATATTTTCGCATCGCTCTGCGAGATACTTAAGTCTATCTGCTTCTACAGCTAAGCGGAGATACATAATATAGGCGACATATCCTTTCAGCCCGGAGCTCTTCCGGGCTGATTATTTTATGCTTGACATGCAAATGAAAATAAAGTATAATAAAAGCGGCCGGAAAATATCCGACCGCCTGTTATTTAACAAACAGATCAATTACTCAACAATAAACTGCTTGATTCTTCCGAAGAACTCTTCTGCGTCGTCTGTCTGTGCTTCGAGCT